>JAUVNZ010000263.1 GCA_030599435.1 Gammaproteobacteria bacterium
GCGTATTAATCATAATCTCAACAGCGGCGGCACGACCCTCACCTTTTGCAAGCGGTATTAAGCGCTGCGACACCAGGGACTTCAGGTTCAAAGATAAATCCATCAACAACTGTTGACGACGCTCTTCAGGGAAAAAGTTAATAATACGATCCAGCGCCTGGTTAGAGTTATTGGCATGCAGGGTTGAGATGGCCAGATGTCCGGTTTCGGCAAAGGTCAGCGCGTGTTCCATGGTTTCCCGGCTACGAATCTCACCAATCAAAATGACATCCGGTGCCTGACGTAGAGTGTTTACCAGCGCATCTTCATAGGTATCAGTGTCCAGCCCTACCTCACGCTGGTTAACGATCGATTTTTTATGGTTGTGCACAAACTCAATGGGATCCTCAATGGTAATGATGTGGCCTGCGGAATTAGTATTTCGGTGGTCAATGAGTGCCGCCAGGGAAGTTGATTTACCAGATCCCGTGCCGCCTATAAACAGTATCAAGCCACGCTTTTGCATGATGATTTTTTTCAGGACAGGCGGCAGGCCAAGGTCTTCAGGTTTAGGTATATTGGTTTCAATATGACGAATCACCATGGCTGCCTGACCGCGCTGCATAAAAACGTTGACACGGAAGCGGCCAACTTTGGGCACGGAATGGGCCAGATTCATTTCAGGCTTAAGTTCGAACTGAGCAATCTGCTCCTCGTTCATAATTTCATAGGCTAGCGCTTTAACGCGGCCAGCCGGCAGGGTGCTTTTTTCCAGTGGTTTTAATGTGCCATGAATTTTTGCACTAACAGGAGCCCCTACTGTGAAATACAGGTCGGAGGACTCATACTTGACCATGAGTTTGAGGTAGTCAGATATTTCCATTAATTGCTGCTCCGCCTTTGAAAAATGTAAATTTGAAAGGCCTGTTTTGAGTGGCCTGTTCTTAATAGCTAGTAAGGGTTTGATTCATGAAATCGACAACATCACATTACCTAATTGATATCGGTCGTGAGGGGGCATTCTTTAGCTGCCACGGGCGTGAATCCTCTGTATTTATCAGGAGTAGAGGGTGACTGATTCGATCTCTGTTGATAATTTTTTAGACCATATTCCCGGGCTTCTACGGGAGGGCGTGGGTAAGTATTGGACAGGTTTTGAGCAAGCCCTTGCTCAGGAAAACATCACCGTTTCGAATGACGCAGAATTTTTAGAAAACCTTTGTCGTGTATGGGCAGTCAGTGAATTTGTCGCATTGTCCTGTACGCGACAACCGACATTACTTTTAGGCCTGCTGGATAGCGGTGATCTGGACAGACGCTATGACACTGACGCCTATACCGTGTTGCTTGGGCAACAAATTCAGGATGATTTGAGTGAAACCGCAAACGCGGGAAACTTGGGTCAATGTTTACGTCGTTTTCGACAACGGGAGATGCTGCGAATCGCCTGGCGGGACATATCGGGACTGGCCGACGTTAACGAGACTATGGGGGATCTTTCTGCGTTGGCAGATGCCTGCATTCAGCTCGCCCTGAACTGGCTGTATCAACAACTGTCCGGGGACTTAGGTGTTCCCCAAAATGCCGAGGGTCAACCGCAACAAATGGTTGTACTGGGCATGGGTAAGCTAGGTGCCAATGAGTTGAATTTTTCCTCGGATGTCGATCTTATTTTTGTTTACCCGGAAACAGGTGAAACACAAGGTGGCCAGCGTTCGTTGAGTAATGAGCAATTTTTTACCCATCTGGGCAAGGCTCTCATCAAGGCTCTGGATGAGAATACCGCCGAGGGTTTTGTCTTCCGTGTGGATATGCGTTTGCGTCCCTTTGGCCAGAGTGGTGCCCTGGCCTGTAGCTTTCAGGCCATGGAAAATTATTATCAGGCGCACGGTCGTGATTGGGAGCGTTATGCCCTGATCAAAGCTCGGGTTGTTGCGGGTGATCAGGGACAGGGCGCACTGTTATTGGACATGCTTCGGCCATTTGTGTTTCGCCGTTATCTGGATTTTGGTGCCTTTGAGGCCTTGCGAGGCATGAAGAAAATGGTGGAGGCTGAGGTTAAGCGCAAGGGCATGGCCAATCACGTCAAACTGGGTGCCGGCGGTATTCGTGAGGTGGAATTTATTGGTCAGGCCTTTCAGCTGGTACGTGGCGGACGTGAGCCAGAGCTTCAGCAGCGCGAAATTCAGCGCGTATTGGTCTATTTGGCGGAGAAAGGCTATTTGCCCGAGTATGTGGTGCAGCAATTACTGGAGGCCTATACCTTCCTGCGTAATACAGAACATCGTTTGCAGGAGTTTCAGGATCAGCAAACTCACCGATTGCCTGATGATGAGCTGGGTCGTCAGCGGCTAGCCTATAGTATGGGTTTTGAGCACTGGGATGAATATATTCCAGTATTGCGGGCCCATATGGCGCGAGTTCATAGCCATTTTGAGCAGGTATTTGAAGCGCCCCAGGCAGAACATGCGGAGGCAGATACGTCAGGTCTGACGGCACTTTGGCAAGATGAGCTGGATGAAGCCGATGGTATTGCTGCATTGGAGAAAGCCGGTTATGAGGATGCAGCGGCCAGTTGGGAAAAATTAAACACGTTTCGTGAACAGCGTTGTTATCAGTCTCTATCGCCTACTGGTCGCAGCAGGATGGATCGGCTGGCGCCACTTTTGTTGGGAGCTGTACCGCAGGTGCTGGGCGCAAAGGCTCAGGTCGCTGACGCGAATGAGGTGTTACAGCGTCTGATTGCCTTACTGGAAAGTATTGCCCGCCGTAGTGCCTATCTCTCATTGTTAATAGAGCATCCGCTGGCGCTTTCTCAGTTAGTCCGATTGTGTGCTGCAAGCCCATGGATATCGCAATTACTGGCGAGGCATCCCCTGCTTCTGGATGAGCTGTTGGACCCGCGTAGTCTTTATTTGCCACCAGATCGACAAGAGCTGGAAGCTGATTTAAAGCAACGTTTGTCGCACGTAGCCGAAAATGATCTGGAGCAGGCCATGGACATTATGCGTCAGTTTAAGCAGGCCAGCGTGTTAAGGGTGGCGGCTGCGGATGTGGTGGAAGCTGTGCCCCTTCTGGAAGTCAGTAATCTGCTGACTGATATTGCTGAGGTAATTTTAGAGGCTGTGCTGGATCAGGCCTGGGCGGATATGGTGGGGCGCCATGGTGTTCCAAGCTGTGCCAGTGATACTGAC
>JAUVNZ010000351.1 GCA_030599435.1 Gammaproteobacteria bacterium
ACCAGCAGGTTGGCTGTGCTCAATCAAGACATTGACCCGATAGCGCTTGAGAACATTTTTTCCCTGCTCTGCGCCTGGCATTACCATTCCGGAAAAAAACGCCTCGCCTGCCTCTTGCTGACGAAACTGATCTGCATTATCAATCACATCCTGCTGAACTTCGTCAAGGTATGCCAGCACTTCCGGCAAATCTACGTATTCACCTCGCAGTTCATCAATCAATTGACCAACAGCCGCCATAATCACGTCACGGTTCAGTTTTTTGATCTGCTGCTGTGTTTCATGACGCCATTTGGGTGCTTGCTGAATTAAGGTCTCCAATTGATCCTGAAGATTGGCAATTGTTTCTTCTATCTTGTTTCGCTCACGTTCTGAAAGTTTCTGAAACTCTTTCTGCTTGATGACTTCATCATCCTTGTTTGGGGCGAAAACAAAACCGGTTGGTGTACGCAGCATGGTAATACTGTGTGCACTGGCTTCCTTGTGTAATGACTCAAACGCTTGTTCCTGTCTCTCTATTAACTCATCCTCTATTTCCTGCAGTCGCACACGATACTCGTCACTCTCCAGGGCCGCAGGTACGGCACTACGAAGTTCATCGACCAGTAGCACCATACCTTTTTGAAATCGGTTGCCAGTACCGGCAGGTAACGACAAGGTATTGGGTTTATGGGGTTCATGAAAATTGTTGACGTAACACCAGTCGTTGGGTTTTGCCTCTTTCAATGCCTGCTTTTTAATATAGCTGGTTACAACCGACTGCTTGCCACTGCGGCTTGGGCCCAGCGCATAAAGATTGTAACCTTCCTGTCGAATGCTTATACCAAACTGGATCGCCTCGACAGCACGGTCCTGACCGATCACCTCGTCAAGATCTGGAAGCTCGGAGGTAGACGCAAACGTAAATTGCTTCACGTCACAAGGAGTATAAAGAGCGTCAGGTTTTAAGGTTTGCTTTGGCATTTTGCGCCTTGTATTAATTGTTAACGTGACACAGATGAACGACTATTCTTAACACCTAATAAATATCATTTCATACAATCAAATTTCGCTACGCCAATAAAAATTACCTGGCCCCAGTAAAAAATGACAATAACATCATTAAAACGGTAGTTTCATGCTTTTACCCTACTTCTATTGTCTCCAAAAATCATTATCTTTTATAGATGGAGAATGAATATTGACCCATGTCAAATTGGCAGTCCTATTCTTCTTTATTTTTATGGGTAATGCCCAGATTTGAAGTCAACTTGGTGTGGTCACTGCACAAGCAATCGCCCCGTCCATATGCGCCAATTCTTTTTTATTGCTTTTTTCATAACCGGCTGTTTAATGTTGATGCAACTCAATGCATTATGAGGGTTAATTATTTAGTATTAATAATTAAATGAAATAAGGGCAAAAAACATGGCCAATCATTGGGAACATTTCTCTCATGATGCCGATATTGGTATTCGGGCATGCGGCAAAACTAAAGCGGAGGCTTTTGAACAGGCAGGTTTGGCGTTAACTGCGATTATCACCCATCCCGATGATGTCAATCCTGCCCAGCAAATCGATATCCGGTGCCAGGCAGAGGATGACGATATCCTGTTCGCTGATTGGCTAAATGCAATCATTTACCAAATGGCACAGCAACATATGCTTTTTAGCAAGTTTGATGTCGATATAAAAAACGGGGCGCTGACCGCAAAGATACATGGTGAGAAGGTCGATATCGCACGGCATCACCCGGCGGTAGAAATTAAAGGGGCCACCTATACAACACTGGAAGTCAAACAAGTAACTCCCGACCAATGGTGTGCACAAACAGTAGTGGATGTATGACCCATGGACATCAACCAGTTTACACAACTCTCAGAAACTGCCTGGCAGATAAATCCCAAGGGAAACATGCGGGTACCGGCGATTATTTATGCCGATCGAGCCCTGGTACAAGCAATGGATGAAAAAGTTGGCGAACAAATCTGTAACGTGGCCATGCTGCCCGGCATCGTTGGCGCAGCTTATGCCATGCCCGATGCACACTGGGGTTATGGTTTCCCTATTGGCGGCGTGGCTGCTTTTGATCCGGATGAATGCGGCGTCATTTCTGCCGGTGGTGTGGGATTTGATATTTCCTGTGGTGTACGCACCTTGCATACCGGCCTTGTCTATTCAGATATCTCAACTGAAACAAAAACACTTTTGGCGAATGAACTCTCCCGCGCCATCCCTGCCGGGGTCGGCAGCACTGGCAAATTCACACTCAACA
>JAUVNZ010000226.1 GCA_030599435.1 Gammaproteobacteria bacterium
CGTGGCGGGTTGATCTCTACATTTGATAAACGTTTTACATGTAACCACAGGAAAAATACCAACGCCAGCGGCTGACCCAGTAAATGCAGAAACTCGATGAGAATGAAAAAACGGTCTGTCATTTCACCGGCAACAAAGTTACGCGCCATGGCACCGGACAACAGCGGAATAGCGTCCATTAATCGCGCTGAACCTACCGCGACATACTGCGCCAACTCATCCCAGACCAGCCAGTAGCCGGTAATACCTAAAGTAACGATTATCCACAGATTGGGCACACCGGTAACCCAGGAGAACCAGCGAAAACCACGATAGCGACCGGAAGCAAATTCCTTGAACATGTGCAATAAAACCGTAATGACTACAGCATCCGATGCATAACGGTGCAAACTGCGCATAACACCGGCGGCATACCACTGGTCATGTGTTATGTATTCTACTGATGCATGCGCACCGTCAATACTGCCGTGAAAAGGAATAAACAGGTAGATGCCAGTGACCAGGATCACCCAGAACAGGAAAAAAGATAAGGTGCCAAGATGATATAAAGGATTCCATTCAGTACCGAATGAAAGATTAAACCAGGATTCCAGAGCCAGGTAGACTCGCTTAACAGGATTAACTAGCACTGAAAAAATATCCTCAAAATTGACGGAATCGGGATTTTATCATGATTTGCTAATAAACGAATATGATTCATATCAACTCTAATTACATGACTACCATAAGAAAAAACTTTTTAAATCCACAGATGAACACAGATAAAACATTTTTTGGCTTTTAAACATCTGCGTTCATCTGTGGACTAGTATTTTTTAGGTTTTTGACTGCCCACTGCCTTTTTTCAACTCGCGCCGCATAAAAAGGATAATAGCGACAATAACTGTAATACCAACAAAGATTTCTACAAAAAATGAATAATCGAAATAATAACCATCACTGCGCGGATCATAGGTAGTGCAGAACAGTTTGATCTTATCACTCAATCCTGAGAAAAACGATTGCTCGGGTTGTGGACGTCCCAGCACCAGTTCGAGCAACGGGTCAACCAGTAGCGGGGTATCAAATACCTGACCATACACCTGCCGGTACACTACTCCATCGGCATCAATAATCGTTGCCTGAATCAAATGGTCGAAACCGCTTGAAGTCGGATAATAAAGAAAACCTAAATCTTTCGACAGTGCCTCAAGGTCCTGTTCATTGACACTTAACAGGTTCCAGTTTTTGTCGCTGATGCCCTGCTTATTGGCAAAGTATTGCATCGCATCAGGAGTATCAACTTTGGTATCAAAACCGATGACAACAATCGAAAAACTATCTTCGCCCATGGCATCACGTGCTTTCTCCACCACTTTCGACAGGTGCCGGGTGGTCATTGGGCAGATCTGGTAGCAGCTGGTGTAAACCATACTGAGCACCAGCGGTTTGCCACGAAAATCTTCCAGTTTTACCTGTTCACCGCTTGCATTGGTGAAAGTATGATTGGCAAGCTGTTTGCCAATCGCTGACTGACTGGTTTTAAGCGCGACGTCGTAGTCAAACTCCTGTTTGACCTCATTAGTGACTGGCTTTTCAGCAGATAGATAAGTGACGCCGACAGCAGGCAAAGAAATAAATAGCAGCAGAAAACTGCTTAATAGAACGGTAAATCGCATAGTGTGTTATAGCTTAAATTTGACGTCTGGTTAAACCTAAAATGTTCTGGCATCGCGGAACAAGATTCCGCTCCTACAGGGTATCACTTACTGTAGGAGCGGTTCTGCAAACCGCGATTTTCGCATGGAATCAACAATGATAGCAGGCCTGCATAAGGGACGTTGCAGGCAATCTCTACAAAATGCCGGGAACGGCAAAGCCAATATTTTATGTTTATGACCCGGCCTACAAAAACCTGCCACTAACCCAACAGAACAACGTCAAGTACAGCACCAATCAGAAGAAATACTAGCTGCACCAGCGATGCAAAAAAACTTTTCATCGCCACTTTCGGTGTCGGCTCAGAAATCATTTTAACATTCTGATAAATAAAATAACCACCACCACTGACCGCGCCAGCCAGATAAAGCCAACTCAAACCATAGAAAAACGGCATTATTGAAATACCAACCAGAATCAGTGTATTACCCAGTACCACAACTGCCGTGCGTTTGTCACCAATCACGACTGGCAACATCGGTACACCGGCTTTGGCGTAGTCCTGATGTTTGGCAATAGCCAGGCTCCAGAAATGCGAAGGTGTCCAGAAAAACAACACCAGTGCCAGTAAAATCGGTACCGGACTCAAACCTGGATCAACCGCCGCTGCTCCAGCGAGCACAGCAAAACTACCCGCTGCGCCACCGATAACAATATTCATCCAGGTACGACGTTTCAATAACACCGTATAAACAATGCCATAAAAGAAAGCACCCAGAAAAATATAAAGCGCAGCTGCAGCATTTAAAAATAAAGCCGCAGATCCAACACCGGCAACCAGAAGTGACAACATAAACAGTATCCACAACGGACTTTTATGGAAACTGCCGGTAACAAACGGCCGATCCTTTGTCCGTTGCATCACACTATCAAGATCAACTTCAAAATACTGGTTAAATGCCCCTGCGCTGCCTGCTGATATCAGTACCGCGAATGCCAGCACCAGTATCTGCACACCATCAAGCGCCTGACCCGGTGTGACCACCATGGCCACCAGCGCAGTCAGCATCATAATGACGCCTATGCGTAATTTTAAGAGGTTTGATATTTGTTTAAACGTATCCATTAACAACTTTTTCTCAGTAGCAATATTAATTATTGGCGAAAAAAAACGCGGGACAGAAATAATCCCATCCCACGTTTTTTACAACCTTACACCTTTTCTAACTAATTGGCCAGACAGATGACAGGTAGTCCCAGTTGATGAAGTAGTACACAACGAAACATACCAGCAGGGCCATTGCGAGAACAAATGTGCCCGGCGCTTCAAAGCCGCCAGAACCGTGTTCCTCTACCACCTTAGGAGCCATTTCTAAACGAGCAGGTTGTTCAACAGTATATGCACTTGCCGCCAGTGGCATACCAAAGCTCTGTAGGAAACCTGCTTCAGGAGCCAACTTCTTACCAAACAGTAGTGAGCTAAGAGTAACCAGCAGGAACATGACACCGCCAACAACACCTAGTACGCCGCCAATAGCACCAACTGCCATCATCATATAAGCCGTACCCGGGTATTCAAAGCTCAATGCTGCGCCGGTGAAGTCCATGTCCCAGTGACGACGTGATACACCCAGTGTACCTGCGCCTAACATGAACAGGATCATCAGTGTCATGCCGCCGCCAAAGACATAAGGCTGCAATTTAGCCATCCAGGGCATAACGATTGCGCGTCTGAATAACAGCGGAATCAACAGATAGGTCAAAGCCATAAAGGTCAATGTCGTACCCGTTACCACGGTAGCGTGGAAGTGAGCCGGGCCAGATATAGTGTTATGGAGGATCCGGGGAATCTGCTCAGTCCCCCTGACGGCACC
>JAUVNZ010000153.1 GCA_030599435.1 Gammaproteobacteria bacterium
TCAAAAAAATGTCTGAACAAATCACCAAAAGGTCCTTCAGGGATTTGTTTAGGAAGTTGATGTGGAAACATTCTATTTTTCGGGTGTTTAATTTTTTGCGTGGTGCTGATATTAACGACAGCATTACCATATTTTTCTACCAGTTCAGTAAAATCAGGCAGCTCTTTCGCCTGCGCCACACTTGCCACAAACACAGCGGCCAACATTAGTGTTACAACATTGGTGAAAACGAATATCTTTTTTACGCTGTTTAGTTGGTGTTTAAAACGATTATTCACAGTATTCATACTTATCCCTATCTTTGAAATGTAACCAGTTTATCTATATATTAAATTTATTTTGCAATCCATTGCAGTACTTATTTGTATCACAAGTTTATAGCACTCGATGCAACAGCACGGGTTGGTATCGGGAGTCGTCACTTATTACACGTGTAAATCGTTTCACCCAGGCAAACCCTAAACCCAGCCCAAACAAACCAAATATAATGACGAGGATATCGGGTTGGGCCATATTAAATTGCGTCGCAAGCACATCACCTAATAATCCAAATAAAAATAGAGCCAACAAAGGTGCAATGTAAATCGCTAGCGAGCCACGAACTAACGCTTGCTCTTCTATACCCACAACGATCTCATCACCTATGGACACTTTTGTTGCTTTTGGGTTCAATACTCGAACCCGGTTTCTTTTATTGCCCAACACTTTTGCAAGTGTTGCAGTACCACAACCTTTATTAGCCGCACATTGTCCGCATGCACTACGCCGCTGAGTTTCTACCCAGATATCCTCGCCTTCAAACGCCACCACTTGTGCATGCTCTTCAATCATTGTACGTCTTCCATTAACTTCATGGTTAGTAGAAAAAATTACTGGATTACAGCTACTTAATCATCGCAACAGAGCGTGCAATCATCTCTACGGTATTAGCGGGCACTTCGCCAACAACGGTCACCTGATGACCTCTCAACAATAGTCCGAAAATATTCATTGCTCCTTTTTGCATAACACCCTCAAAGCCATCATTTCCCGTCGTGAGCTCCTCAACATAGACTGACACGCTAGCTAAACCGTCTGTTGCAATCCACTGCTCCGTCGGTTGATCGCTGTCTGGTAAAACCTGCCGTACATGCGTTGAAATCGAAAATCCTTTTGGCAAACTCTTTATTTTCCAGTTTTCGCTAGCGTTATGCTGTCCTTTATCTTCACCTCCATGTCTAAACCAACTAAACCCCCTGCTAGGCGATGCTGGCTTTAACATTTCCATCGGAATTTGATCCACGATATTAATATCTGCAAACATTACCTGCTCCAGAACCTTGCCACTCACATTGAGCAAGTCTGACCTTAGCAACAAGGCATCTTTTGCACCCAACCACAAACGATAACCGTATCGTAATTTGTCTCTGGGCTGAATGAGTACGCGCTGGGTCTTTAATCCGGCTATTCGATCTTCTGCCTCCAGCTTGAATTCATAATATTCCTGCAAAGCACTGAAATCATTATCTGCCAATTTGGTAAGCATATGACTGTTGTATTGACGTTTATCAACAGTTATTTTTTTCTTATCCGGCATATAGCAGGTAACAACATCATCTTTACGAATAACCTCACGAGCCACACCATTCAGGTTTATTAGTCTTTCGTACTCACCATTCGCGCTTGCCTTATGGATAATCCGCATTGACTGAACCTGACCATCTTGCAGATAAACCAGGGTACCGTGATAGTTAAGATCCTGTAACGCCATCTGCATGCGCATTAACACATCAAGCACCGGCTGACCGGCGCCCTGAGCAATACTATTCAGGCTAAAAATAAATATAAAAAGGAATGAACGTCCCACTACTATCTCTGTATCTGGTTCTGACTTTCGTTCTGGAGATTATTCTGGCGAGCAATAATTTCCATTTCGTGATTGGTAATAATCCTTGCATAAGGTATAACACCCTGCACCACACCACGTGCAGCACGTTGATTATGGTTAAGCAAATATTTATTAAGATTGGGATGGTACCGTTTAAGAATTTGGACTTGACGTCCTTGAGTAAGTTGTTGAGAGCGCGGGTCGACAGGATTAATCGCCTGTGTAACAGTCTGGACATCTCTGTGAATAAATTCCTTATTGGCGGGTACTTTTGAAGGCGGTAGTGGTGGACCCTGGAGTTGCGCAATTTGTGGCGATGGCGCCAACCCATCTTCTTTATACATAAACTGCACTCCCAGCACTGCAACTGTGGCAACAGAAGCAGCAATAGCCAGACCAGCTACTTGTTTGCCTATTGTTGAGTTTTTACGAGGAGGAGCTAATACGGTGGGTTCATTCTCCAGCTCCGCCATCACTCGTGAAGCAAGCTGGTTATCAATAAAACCTGGCAGATTTCGTTTTAACGCATCACTTATCAAATGGTAACTTTCCCATCGACGGCTTGCTTCTTTATTAGCTACAAGGTGATCAAGAGAACTTTCGGCATCAAGCAAGTCATCAAACTCACCGTCAACTAAAGAAGAAATTCGCTCACCGGATTGCTCTGTGCCAATTTGGCTGGGTTTAGATTTGCTAGGGTCAGGTTTATTAGTCATGGTATGTACCGCCTCTTATTCTTTGCCAACATTTTTACCAACATTAGTCATTACCAACAAGGGGTCTAAGTTTTTCATCGATTGCCTCACGAGCCCGAAATATTCGGGAACGCACCGTGCCTATCGGACAATCCATTGCCAGGGCGATTTCGTCATAACTCATGCCCTCAATTTCACGCAGGGTAATAGCCGTACGTAAATCTTCCGGGAGCTGATCAATAGCTGAGAATATGGTTGTTTCTACCTCATCTTTTAATAGCATATTTTCAGGAGTTGCATATTCTTTAAGACCCACCGAACCTTCATATTGTTCAGCTTCCTGGGCATCAATATCTGTACCAGGCAAGCGACGCCCCTTAGCGACCAGATAATTTTTAGCCGTGTTAATGGCAATGCGATACATCCAGGTGTAAAAAGCGCTATCGCCACGAAATCGAGGTAAAGCACGATAAGCTTTGATAAAAGCCTCCTGCGCCACATCCTGCACTTCACTATGGTCCCGCACGTAACGTGATATAAGGTTCGCTATTTTGTGTTGATACTTCCGCACAAGAATATCGAACGCTGCCTTATCACCACGTTGGACTCGTTCAACGAGTGCCTGATCTACCTTTTTTTCGCCCATTCTGGGGCAACCCCTTTTATTCTTTTTAGAACCCTCCCAGCTACCTCTTAATCAGTAGACAGTACTAACTATAGATAGTTCGCCGGGAGACAGTAATTTAGCCCTATTCTGACGCGGAAACTGCCCAACGTACAATAAAATGATGTTATTACACGGGAGTATGGGCGCCAATAGCAGAATCAAGTAAGCTTTGGATATGAGTAAGCATTTCAGCCACGATGTTCTGGTCATCGGCAGCGGCGCCGCTGGACTGGGTCTTGCCTTGCGACTAGACACCAATCTCCGTGTCGCCATTATTGCCAAAGACAAAGTGACCGAAGGGAGTAGTCGTTATGCCCAGGGAGGCATTTCTGCTGTACTCGATTCGTCTGATTCCATAGAAAGCCACCAGCAGGACACCATTAACGCCGGTGCTGGCTTATGTGATCCACAAGCCGTTAAATACATGGCCACACATGGTGCTGATCAAATTCATTGGCTCAGCGAACTGGGCATGCCCTTCTCTGTTCTCAAAGATAGCCAAAATGAAGAAACACCAGACCTGGACGGCGCATCCGAGTTACACCTTACCCGCGAAGGAGGCCATAGCCAGCGCCGAGTAGCCCATGTTGAAGATGCCACGGGTCACGCCATGTCCACATCCCTTATTGATGCCGCAAAACAACACGACAATATCGAAATATTTGAACACCATATCGCGGTGGATCTTATTACCGCCGCAAAGCTAGAACGAGAACCCCAACGTGTTCTGGGTGCGTATGTCTTAAACCGTGAAAATGACCACGTTGAAGTCTTTCATGCGAGACATGTTGTCCTCGCCACCGGCGGTGCCAGTAAAGCTTACCTTTATACAACTAACCCCGACGTTTCTACCGGTGATGGCATTTCTATGGCCTGGCGTGCTGGTTGCCGGGTGGCCAATATGGAATTCATCCAGTTCCACCCCACTTGCCTATACCACCCCAAAGCAAAGACGTTTCTCGTCTCTGAGGCTCTTCGTGGTGAAGGGGCAAAACTCTTGTTGCCCGATGGCACACCCTTCATGGAAAAATTCGACTCACGTGGCGAACTCGCACCACGCGATATAGTCGCCCGCGCCATGGATCACGAAATGAAGCGCCTAGGCGCCGATTGCCTGTATCTCGATATAAGCTATAAATCCGCCGAGTTCATCACTAGCCACTTTCCCAATATTCACAAACGGTGCCTGGAATTTGGCTTTGATATGACCAAAGAGCCCCTGCCTGTTGTGCCTGCTGCCCACTACACCTGCGGCGGTGTGGTTGCCGGGCTTGATGGGCGCACGGATATTGACGGTCTTTACGCCGTGGGTGAAACCGCCTTCACCGGCCTGCATGGCGCCAACCGACTTGCCAGTAATTCGCTGCTCGAATGCCTGGTGTTCAGCGAAGCCACCGCCAACGACATCAACCAAAATTGGGGCAAGCTGCCTCTAGAAAAAAATATTCCAGACTGGGA
>JAUVNZ010000225.1 GCA_030599435.1 Gammaproteobacteria bacterium
CTCTATTACTCATTCCAGGTGAGGATTTTGAGGCGACTATCGATGATGCCACTATTGTTGGTGCCAACAACGTTAATAAATGCTGGAACTGGCGAGGAGTAAATAGTCAGATGATGAATTTACCTTTGCCGGCTTTGGCAGGAGATTTTCAGGTGGCAAATGCCGCCGGTGTGTTGGCGGTTGTGGAGCAGCTCCATGAACGTCACTTAATCCCCAAAACCATTGGCGAAATTGAGATTGTCCAGGGACTAAAAAGTGTCAGCCTGCCTGGACGATTTCAAATTATTGGGGACAAACCGACCCAAATACTGGATGTAGCCCATAATCCACACAGCGTCTCTGCGCTGGCAGATACTCTGGGGCAGCAGCCATGTCAGGGTAAAACCAGGGCTGTGTTGGCGATGCTGGCCGATAAGGATATTCCGGTGGTGTTATCCCGTTTATCTGACCTGGTCGATCAATGGTATCTCGCCTCACTGAATGCGCCCAGGGCAGCGACAGCCCAACAACTTAAGGCTGAGCTGGATGGACAGAATTCCCACATTTTCGATGATGTGATTTCAGCTTATCAAGCCGCGTTGAGTGACGCAGATCCAGAGGACAGGGTTGTGGTGTTTGGATCGTTTTATACAGTAGCGGAAGTCTTGCCTCAGGCAGTATAATAAGCACCTGGTTGGCTATGGATAGTTTTTACAGGGTAGTTTTAGCAGGGTTGTTTAACAGCATAAACAATATTCATGTTTTTTATTTGTGGGCCCTAATGTTTACTAAATGTGATTACCTGATGCCTACTGATTACCTAACAATAGAAACGCCTTTATGATAGTCCAGGAAAAACTGTGAACGACCAACTGAAGCAACGACTTGTTGGGGCGATTGTGTTGGTCTCTCTGGCCGTCATTTTCATCCCTATGATTTTACCTGGTGGTTCGGGTGACTCTGTGAAAACCCGCAAAGCTCCGCCAGAACCAGATTATCGTTTTCCTCCTCCCAAGTCGGCACCCAAGGCTCCTGCTATGTCAGATCCGGTCATTGTGCCAATGGCTGATGCTGAAGTTAAATCCAAAACAACAGAAAAAAAGGCAGTCAGCAAAAAGGCCTCTGACACCAAACCTGTTAGCAAAAAATCTGTAGTTAGTGCGTCTGACAAAAAGCCGAAAACTAAACCAGGCCAGGTTACTGCCTGGATTGTTCAGGTAGGGAGCTTCACTAGTGCGCCCAATGCCAAAGCTCTACAAGATAAATTACGAAAAATGGGCTACGCTAGTTTTGTGGAGGCAGTAAAAGCTAAGCAGGGAATGAATTATCGGGTGCGTGTTGGTCCGGAACTAACGCGTACATTGGCGGATAAGTTACAGAAGCAACTGGCAGAAAAAGCCAAACTTAAGGGTGTGGTGCAAAGTTATCCTTAATATTGTTGTCAATAGATTGTTTATTTATAAAGTTATTTATTTGCAAACTATTTCTTTGCGAACTGTTTATATGCAAACCATTTGTTTGCAAAGTAAGTGCGCGAAATGATCTGGATCGATATTGTCATAATAGGCAGTATTGTCATTTCCGCATTATATAGTTTGATGCGCGGTTTTGTGCGTGAAGCTCTCTCTTTGTTTGGGTGGGTAGTATCGTTCTGGTTAGCGGTAACATTTGCAGGAGATTTGGCAGAGTCATTTTTGTCAGGAATTTCGGTTCCTTCTCTGCGAGCCGCAGTGGCATTTACCATTATATTTGTATTGACTCTGGTAATAATGACGCTGATTAATAAACTGGCTAGCCAGTTGGTAAAGAAAACTGGGCTGACTGGCACCGACCGTATGATAGGCATGATATTTGGTGTATTGCGCGGTGTTTTAATTGTATCAGTGCTGGTTTTTCTGGCTGGTTTTACGGCCATGCCGCAGGATCCGTGGTGGCAGGAGTCAATTTTTATGGATACGTTTCATGAGTTTGCTCTCTGGCTGCGACAGTATGTGGTACCTGAGATTATTACTAAAGGGCCTATTGTTAAGTAATTATCTAATGTTAAATTTTTGATGAGGAATTCCTGATGTGCGGCATAATCGGTATTGTCGGAACACATAATGTTAACCAAAGCCTGTATGACGGGTTAACTGTATTACAGCATCGCGGCCAGGATGCAGCAGGCATAGTAACCTGCGACCAGCGTCGCTTGTATTTGCGTAAAGATAACGGTCTGGTGCGTGATGTGTTTCGTACTCATCATATGTTGGGTCTGCAAGGTTCTATGGGTATAGGCCATGTGCGCTACCCAACAGCAGGATGTTTTTCTTCTGCTGAAGCACAGCCGTTTTATGTAAACTCACCTTTTGGTATTTCATTGGCTCACAACGGTAACTTAACTAACGCCGCTGAGCTCAAGCGTGACTTGTTTCGTGCAGATCGCCGCCATATCAACACAGATTCTGATTCAGAAGTACTGCTTAATGTGTTTGCGCATGAATTACAAAATCAAAATGAGGGCAAACTTACCCTTGATCCTGTAGATATTTTTAAAGCTATTTCTGGAGTGCATCGTCGTTGTCATGGCGCCTATGCAGTAGTTGCGATGATTACTGGCTATGGCATTGTGGGTTTTCGAGACCCTAACGGTATTCGTCCAGTGGTATTCGGGAAACGTGAGTCGCCGCGCGGAATGGAATATGTCATTGCCTCAGAAAGTGTTGCCGTTGATTCTCTCGGTTTTGAACTGATCCGTGATATTGCACCGGGCGAAGCAGTCTTCGTTGATGTCAACGGAATCCTGCACACCCAGCAATGTGCCAGTGAACACCAGTCGTCCCCCTGCATTTTTGAACATGTTTATTTTGCGCGGCCAGATTCCATTATTGATGGGATTTCGGTCTATAAAGCACGTTTGCGCATGGGGGAAACGCTGGCCAATAAAATATTAAAAGAATATCCAGATCATGACATCGATGTGGTTATCCCCATCCCTGATACCAGCCGTACTTCAGCATTACAGCTATCCTATAAACTTGGCGTGGTTTATCAGGAGGGGTTTATTAAAAACCGATACATAGGCCGCACTTTCATTATGCCTGGGCAAACAGAACGCAAGAAATCTGTAAGGCAGAAACTCAATGCTATTGAGCTGGAATTCAAAGGTAAAAATGTATTACTGGTTGATGACTCTATTGTTCGAGGCACCACATCAAAGCAAATCATCCAGATGGCAAGAGAGGCTGGCGCCAATAAGGTTTATTTTGCGTCGGCTGCGCCACCAGTTAGGTACCCAAACGTTTATGGTATCGATATGCCTTCGGTTAATGAGCTCATTGGCCATAATCGTGATGAAAAACAAATCGCGAATGTAATTGGCGCAGACTGGCTGATATATCAGGATTTAGAAGACCTGATAGATGCGGTTCGTTACGAAAAAGGAGATGTTGAAGTCTTTGATACATCAGTATTCGATGGTGAATATGTGACCGGCGATATTACTCAGGATTACCTTAATTTTCTTGAAACAAAACGTAATGATGGTGCTAGAAG
>JAUVNZ010000292.1 GCA_030599435.1 Gammaproteobacteria bacterium
AAATTGCACTCGTTGGTGTCAATGCATACAATAGCGCCCCTGATTTACCACATAAAAAGAGTACTAGCCGACGTAGCACAATTGGTAGTGCAACGCACTTGTAATGCGTAGGTTCGCGGTTCGAGTCCGTGCGTCGGCACCAAATTTTTATGAATTTTCACACTTATACAACGTTTGGGAATTGTTGATTTTGGTTGATTCGCCACGTCCCTGTGGCTCACCCTACGGGCGCACTGAAGTGCGTCCCAAATTGCTCCCGGCAATTTGGTCGAGTCCGTGCGTCGGCACCAACTATCTAGGAGCGTTATGCCCAAAAACAGAAAAAACGTATTGAGTTTAGGCGTTTTGTGTTTTTTGTTCGCGAGTAGTTTTGCATACGCTGACATAAAGGGTGGTCAGGCTGCTATTCTCAAGGGTGATTTCCCCAAAGCGTTTAAGGAGTTCATGGAGGATGCGAATAAGGGAGTCGCTCATGCGCAGGCCGCGGTTGGCGTGATGCTGCATCTCGGGCAAGGTGTAAAGCGCGATCTTAAGAAAGCGTTATCCTGGTATCGAAAAGCGGGAGAGAATGGTTACGAGGCCGGGCTGGCTAACGTAGGTGTTATGTACTACAAAGGTGCCGGCACACAAAATGACGATGTTCAGGCATACGCCTGGCTTGATGTGGCCAGCCATATTCGGGGTGGTAGAGAGCACAATGCCAAGGCAAAGGTGGCCAGCTATCTGTCACCACAGCAGCTTAAAAAAGCCAAAAAACTGGCTCTGAAATACCGGCAGAAATACGCCATAAAATAATTTGTATAGCTGGGTATGGTTCTATAAGCATAGCCAGGATGATAGCCTTCATTTTCCTTTCATTTCTGAACAATTCCTGTGTAAAAACTGATCACCAGCGTCTGGCGACGGACACAGTGTCTCCCTTCTGTAGCCTGACTGGCGTTTATTGGTAAAACTGGTAGGATGATTACCCCCTTATTTTATATATTCCAAACAGGATGGAGCAGAAATGAGCAAGGAACAAGCTACACAGCTGTCAGAAAAGCGCGTCGATTTTCGCCATACTCTGGCGCTGGAAACTGAAGTCCATTTTCATGAGCAAAACGTCGCTGGTATGTTTCGCTGCAGAAGCAAAAACATTGGGCTGAATGGCGTGTATCTACCTACCAGGGCGACGCCTATTAGTTCTGATATGCATGTTGAGCTTGTTTTTTTGGTGAATTCCCAAAGTACCCCTAAACGATATCGACTGAAGGCACAGGTAGTTCGTTCCTCCGATGGCGGGGCAGCTCTTGCCTTTCCCAAACTGAATAATGATCAGCAGCAGGATTTCCGCCGGTTTCTTTTCCGAGCAAAAGTAGCCTCTCGACACAGAGCTAATTAGTATTCTCGCAGGCATTGCCGCCTGGTATCTCGATACCTGATATATCGTTAAAAACTGGCTGATCAATATTGATCGCGTCGTTTGCGATGTCTATATTCGCTTATATTTTTGCTGTATTTCTTTAAACTCCCGGTTGTTTTGGTAAAATACGTCGCCATATCGAGCAAGTGACTTTACGCCGCCAAGCAGTGGCAATTGAATATTTTTTTAGAGGATTAATCAAACATGACTGTTGAAGCACATAAGGAAACCCTGGGATTCCAGACAGAGGTGAAGCAATTACTTCATCTAATGATTCACTCGTTATACAGCAACAAAGAAATTTTCTTACGGGAGCTGATTTCCAATGCTTCCGATGCAGCAGACAAGCTGCGCTTTGAAGGACTTTCTGATGATGCTCTGTTTGAAGAGGACTCTGAATTTAAAATAAATGTTGACCTGGATAAGGATGCGCGCACGGTCACTATTACTGATAACGGTATAGGCATGAGTCGCCAGGAAGTTATAGAACATATTGGAACTATCGCTAAATCTGGAACCGCGCAATTTTTTCAATCGCTCACGGGTGATCAAGCTAAAGATGCACACCTGATTGGGCAATTTGGCGTTGGATTTTATTCTGCATTTATTGTTGCGGACAAAGTAACGCTGACGACGCGTCGTGCAGGTCTGGGCGTTGAACATGGAGTTTGCTGGGAATCCAAAGGAGATGGCGAATATTCTCTGGAGACTGTCGAAAAAGCAGAGCGTGGTACAAGCGTGGTTCTACACATGCGTGAAGACGAGGATGAATTTCTAGAATCCTATCGGCTGCGAAATATCATTGGTAAATATTCGGATCATATTACTTTGCCAATTTTAATGAAAAAAGAATCGACAGGTGGCGACGAAGAAAAAGACGATTCAGCTGAGCCAGAGTTTGAAATGGTAAATAGAGCCAGTGCCTTATGGACAAGACCCAAAAACGATATAACGGAAGACGAGTACAACGAATTTTATAAACATGTGGCACATGATTTTGAAGAACCACTAACCCATATACATAATCAGGTGGAAGGTAAATACGAATATACCTCTTTGCTATATATTCCCTCTCGCGCACCTTTCGATCTATGGGATCGTGATAGCAAACACGGCATAAAACTTTATGTGCGTCGTGTATATATTATGGATGATGCAGAACAATTAATGCCAAACTATTTACGCTTTGTTCGTGGCATTGTTGATTCCAGCGATCTGCCGTTGAACGTATCCCGTGAAATACTGCAGCACAATAAGGCGATTGATAATATTCGCTCTGGATCGGTAAAAAAAGTGTTGGGCATGCTGGAAAAAATGGCCAAGGATGATGCTGAAAAATACACTAGCTTTTGGAAAGAGTTTGGTCGTGTTATCAAGGAAGGGCCAGGCGAAGATTTCACAAATACTAAAGAAATTTCCAGGTTATTACGCTTTTCAACAACCTTTACTGATGATGAAGCGCAGACCGTATCGCTTGCCGATTACTCTGATCGT
>JAUVNZ010000210.1 GCA_030599435.1 Gammaproteobacteria bacterium
AGTGACACGTCACTGGATACGACCGGCCAGCGCGAAACAGGGGGCATCCTGTAAAGTGAAGGTGAATCAAATTCCTGGTGGTGAGGTGATAAATGTTAAGGCTTATAAATGTAACGGCGATGAAGTGTTTCGTCGATCAGTAGAATCTGCTGTATATAAGGCATCACCCTTGCCGCGTCCTTCAGATCCAGGATTGTTTGATCGTGAAATAGTTTTTACCTTTAAACCCAAAAATTAATAAGTCAACATTCTAAAATAAAATGATAAAAAATAACCGTTACTTTCCATTCGTTATATTGTTATTTACCCTCTTTGGTTCGAGTACCGCTTATGCGGTATTAAATATAGAGATCACCCAGGGAATCGAAGGCGCCGTGCCAGTTGCTGTGGTGCCTTTTGGTTGGCAGGGGCCTCTCCAGCAAGGTTCTCGCCCAAAACAGTCACCGGTAGATGTTGGCGCGGTTATTAGTGCCGATCTGGCACGTACCGGGCGTTTCGACCCACTAGCCACAAAAGATATGTTAGCAAAACCAGACGCTGATTCGACGATTAATTTCACCAACTGGCGTATTTTTCAGACAGAAAACCTGGTGGTGGGCTCAGTGCAATACCTGGGTGCCGATCGCTACAAAATCCGATTTCGATTGTTTGATGTTTTTAGAGGCAAGCAACTGGAGGGTTTTAGTTTGTCTGCCAGCGGCAGTAATTTGCGCCGTGCCGCCCACCAGGTTAGCGATATAATTTACGAAAAACTGACGGGAGAGCCGGGGGCATTTACTACAAATGTGGCCTACATCACAGCAACTGGTGTCCGAAATGCGAAAAGATATACCCTCTGGGTGGCGGATGCCGATGGCCATAATGCCCAGTCGATGGTGAAATCTCGTGATGAGATTCTCTCGCCAGCCTGGTCGCCAGATGGAAAACGACTGGCTTACGCTTCAGCAGAGTATGACAAGGATGAAAAACGGAGAAAGTGGTCTGTTTATGTACAGGAAGTGACCACAGGACGTCGCCATAAGGTGATGCGTTTTCGAGGCCGCATGAGCGCGCCATCATGGTCTCCAGATGGGCGGTCTTTGGCCGTTAGTATGAACAAGGATGGTAACTCTGAGATTTATGTCATAGACTTGGCCAGAAAAAAGGCGCAGCGTATAACGCGTCATTGGGCTATAGATACAGAGCCAGTTTGGGATCCTGATGGACGATCGATCATTTTTACGTCGGATCGTGGTGGCAGGCCCCAGATATATCGCATTGCCAGTGGTGGTGGCAAAGCCGAGCGTTTGACCTATGAAGGTAAGTACAATGCTCGGGCTTCAGTTTCGTATGATGGTGGACGTATTGCCATGATACATCGGGTGGGCGGAGATTATCGGGTGGCAGTGCTGGACCTGAAAAGTGGTAACCTGAGAGTGTTGACGGAAGGGTCGCTGGATGAGTCCCCCAGTTTTGCACCGAATGGGAGTATGATAATTTACGCAACAAGTTCTGGAATGAAGGGGGTATTGGCCGCCGTTTCAGTTGACGGACGTGTTCACCAGCGTTTGACTGTTCCAGAGGGTGATGTAAGGGAACCGGCCTGGTCCCCATTGAATTAATTAAAAAGTTATTAACAATTAAAAGACCATATTAAGAACAATTAAAAGACCATATTAAGTTTTAGTTAACGTTTCTAAATAAGTTTACCAACGAAGGAGTTAGTTATGAAATTCTGTATTAAGATCACGCTCGCTTTTGTGCCTGTCTTGTTTCTAGTCGCTTGCGGTACCTCGGGTGAGGTTAAAGACGAAGGGGCTGATGCTGGTGGTGCTGCCAGTACAGAAACTTCCGCAACAACATCTGGTGTAGATGTAGATGGTGTTGCAGATGGTCAACGCGATGGTACTCCTGGTTTCGAGGGTGACCCATTAGATGATCCTAATGCATACGTATCTAAACGCGTGGTCTATTTTGATTTTGACCGCAGTGACGTAAAAGATAATTTTCGTGCAATTGTTGCCGCTCATGGTAAATACCTGGCCAGCCGTCCTGATACCAAGGTAACTCTGGAAGGACATGCTGATGAACGTGGTACACGTGAATACAATATTGCTCTGGGTGAGAGACGTATTGCTGCTGTAAAACGTATTTTGACTTTACAGGGTGCCTCATCTGCACAAGTTGATTCCATAAGTTATGGTGAAGAACGACCTGCTGCTTTAGGCCATGATGAAAGTGCCTGGGCATTAAACCGTCGTGCTGAGTTTATCTATAAGCGGTAATTGCCAGTAATTTACCAGTTATTTATAAAATGTATTTATAAACCGTATTTTTTATAGATACTATTCAGAGATATTATTTAGAGAAACTTTGTGCCACACGTTCTAATTAAACGCCAATCTTTGGCTGTGGCCCTGGTCATTTTGTTGGTGATGATTTTCTGGATACAGTCATCCTGGGCTCGTAACACTCCTGCGCCAGTCTATGATGCGGCTGGTGCAGGTAACTCTGGTTCTACTTCTAGTTCAACTTCGGGCTCATCTCTTGAAGCTCGCCTTTCTCGGCTGGAAAATCAAACGATGTTAGATCTAATGGAGCGCATGGACAGGCTGCAAAATGAGGTCCAACGAATGTTGGGTGAGTTGGAAGAGCAGGCGCATAACATGGAAAATTTGAACAAACGTCAACGGGATATATACCTGGATATCGATCAGCGTCTTCGTAAAATGGAACAGGGCAATGTAGCCGCACCAGCCATGGGAGCATTTGTGCCTGCACCAACATCGACTCCCGCTGCCAGTGTTTCTTCAAGTCCGGCCACTACTGCTGCATCACCTGGTTCTCAGGGAAGTAGTCAAGCCACAAGCCCATCGACCAGTGATGACCTGCAGCAAGAACGTTTATCCTACGAAAAGGCTTTTGGTCTGTTGAAAGACAGGCGTTACAGTCAATCTGTGGAAGCGTTTAAGGGCTTTTTGAAATCTTATCCAAATGGGCAATACGCTGGTAACGCGCAATATTGGTTAGGTGAAGCTAACTATGTGCAGCGTAATTTCAAACTGGCGCTGGACGATTTTGGTAAGGTAGTAAAGAATTATATGACAAGTCCAAAACGCGCAGATGCAATGCTCAAAATGGGATATACCTATCAAGAGCTTGGACAGCTTGATGAAGCACGCTTATCTTTATCGAATGTTTCTAAGAGTTACCCCAATTCCACAGCAGCGAATCTTGCACAGAAGCGATTGCAAGATATTAAACGGCTTCACTGAATATTTTCTTATTCATAACAAATACATGATCTCTATTTATCCTGGCGGGTAATCTGACTATTGCTATGTGCGCAGACACATCATCCTCCAAGATAGTTCAGGAACACCCTGGCAAGCTTCGTATAACCGAAATATTTTACTCTTTACAGGGTGAGTCCCGCAGTGTGGGTTTCCCAACAGTATTTATCAGACTAACAGGATGTCCTCTTCGTTGTGGTTACTGTGACACTACCTATGCTTTTCAGGGTGGTGAATGGTTGTCTGAGGAAGAGATTCTTGAAGAGGTTGCCAGGCTGTTTGGCACTAAAGAGCCTGGCCCCAACAATATCCCTCGCTATGTCACCGTTACAGGTGGCGAACCGCTGGCGCAAAAAAATTGCCAAACACTGCTAAAAAAATTGTGTGACACTGGTTATGAGGTATCGCTTGAAACCAGTGGTGCGTTAGATGTTTGTG
>JAUVNZ010000257.1 GCA_030599435.1 Gammaproteobacteria bacterium
CGTGTCATTTCTACCAGGCCTAAACCTGAAACCTCACAAATATGACTTTTGGCTCTGTCACGCTCCAGACTTTTTTCTAACGCACGCATAACTTGTTCGCGGTGTTCGCTCACTGTCATATCAATAAAATCAAGAATGATAATGCCACCTAAATTCCGTAACCGAAGTTGACGGGCAATTGTTTGCGTTGCTTCGAGATTGGTTTTGAATATTGTTTCTTCCAGATTGCGATGCCCAACAAAACCACCAGTATTTACATCGATCGTAGTCATCGCCTCAGTTTGATCAATGATAAGGTAACCACCAGATTTTAATTGCACCTTGGTCGCTAAAGCCTTCTGTATTTCATCTTCAATATTATAAAGATCAAAAATGGGTCGCTCGCCGGGATAGTATTCAATTCGTGGAGCGATTTCCGGGATAAATTTTTCTGCAAATTTCTTAGCTCGTTCAAAATTTTCACGTGAATCGATGCGCACTTTTTCTACACCAACATTTACCTGGTCACGCATGGTGCGCATCGCCAACGACAAATCTTCATGCACCAAAAACCCTGAGCCTGTGCCTTTTGAACGCTCCTGAATTTCAAGCCACGATTTGTGCAAAAACTCCATATCCAGTCGTAACTCTTGTTCACTAACGCCTTCAGCTACCGTGCGCACAATGTAGCCACCTTGCCCAAACTCTTGCGCCAAACGAGACAATAGATCGCGTAAACGCTGGCGCTCTTCTTCACCTTCGATTTTTTGTGACACACCGACATGGTCCTCACCGGGCATAAACACCAGAAAACGTGCCGCCACAGAAAGGTGGGTTGTTAATCGAGCCCCCTTTGTCCCCAAAGGATCTTTTACCACTTGTACTAGTATGTCCTGACCCTGGCGTACCAGCTTTTGGATATCTTCTGGTGAATCTGTTTTATCAGCGCCATTACCGTTTTCTGGATTTTGCGGATTGATGTCGGAAGCGTGTAAAAATGCAGTCCGTTCCAGATTTATGTCAATAAACGCCGCCTGCATACCCGGTAATACACGCGAGACTTTGCCTAGATAAATATTACCCACCAGGCCACGTTTGCTGGCTCGTTCTATAAAAATCTCGTTTAAGACTCCGTTCTCCACCATCGCCACCCGGGTTTCGCGTGGCGTTATGTTGATCAATATTTCTTCGCTCATATTATTCTCAGGAGATTCCTTAAAACCCTGTCGGGTTACTCATTTTTTATCTACTTATATAAATTGACGCTCAAAATATTTCGATGCCAAAATGTTGTAAAAGTTCGCCAGTCTCGAACAGGGGCAGCCCCATCACACCAGAATAACTGCCCTCAATGTGTACGATAAATAGAGCAGCCAAACCCTGAATAGCGTAGGCGCCAGCTTTATCCATGGGCTCGCCAGTATGCCAATAGGCCTCGCATTCCTTCTCGCTTATGGCCCGAAATTTCACGATACTCTCGCTAACCCGCACGTCTTCCCTATCTTGCCCCAGATCGTCGCGCCCCACCACGGCAACCGCTGATAAAACCCGATGGCTGCGACTAGATAATCGCTGCAACATAGCTAGTGCATCGGCTTTATCCACAGGCTTGCCCAAAACCTCATTTTCCACCACCACGGCAGTATCAGCACCCAGCACCGGAAGAAGGCCTCTGTCCCCCAGGCCAGCCAGGCCTGAGCGGGCCTTTTCCAGAGCCAGCCTTTGTACATACGACTCAGGGCTTTCACCATCCAGCCTGTTCTCAGCCACGTCCTGCGACACCACCTCGGCGGAAATTCCGAGCTGGGCCAACAATTCACGCCGACGGGGAGAAGCGGAAGCAAGATAGAGTTGCGGCTTGGACATCAGAATTGATTTAACGATGGTATGGATGGTTATTTAAAAGAGACCAGGCCCGATAAAGCTGTTCGGCCACCACAATACGCACCAGGGGGTGCGGCAAGGTCATGTTTGATAGCGACCAACGCTGTTCTGCGGTTTTCAGGCATTCCGGCGCCAGGCCTTCGGGGCCGCCCACCAGCAAAGCCACATCTCGCCCATCGTGACGCCAGGCATCCAGTTCCCTTGCTAAATCTTCGGTGCTCCAGGCGCGGCCTTTTACGTCCATGGCCACCACTCGTGTTCCCCTGGGCACTGCGGCCAACGTCTGCTGACCTTCCCTTTGTGCAATACGAGCCAGGTCTGCGCCTTTACTGCGTTTGCCCGCTGGAATTTCCACTAACTTCACTGAACATTCAGATGGCATGCGTCGCGCATATTCCTCATAACCTTGCGTCACCCAGTCCGGCATCCGCGTACCCACAGCGATTAAAGAGATTTGCATAGGTTCCTACCAGAAAGGTAACTAACCGCTGGACAACTCGGCATCAGGCAAGGATTCGGTATCCCACAGTTTTTCCAACTGATAAAAATCACGTATTTCTGCCTGCATTACATGCACGACCACATCGCCGAGATCAATCAAGGCCCATTCACCAACATCTTCACCTTCAATACCCATCGGGGGTACACCGGCTTGCTTGGCTTTCTGGATAACATTGTCCGCCAGAGACTTTACATGGCGACTGGAGGTGCCAGTAGCAACAATCATTACATCGGTAATACTGGTTTTATCTCTTACGTCGAGCACTTTTAGATCCACTGCTTTGAGGTCATCCAGTGCATCAATCACTATTTGCAGTAACGGTTCCACGTCTTTCAATTGTTCTACTTCCATTCACTCATCCTGTTTTATAGATTTTTTGTACTTTGATCATTTGCAATACAACATCTGGTAGTAAGTAACGAGGATTCTTCCCCTTTCTCACCATCTCACGAATTTTACTCGCTGAAATATCCAGTTGGCTGATGGGGTGCAAAAATATTGAACCAGCAGCTTTTGCTTGCAGTGCATTTACATTTTTAACCTGTCGGCTTTTCAGCAAGGTAGTCACCTCAGCGGCTTGTTGGCTGTTGACGTCATGCAGACTCTTACCCGGCCTGTGCATTACCACCAGATGCGCCAGCGTCAATAAATCCTGCCAGCGATGCCAGGTCGATAATCCCATAAAAGCATCCATACCAAGAACTAAACACAGCGGCTCTGTTGTAAATTCGCTGCGCAAGGACTCTAGCGTATCGACCATGTACGAAGGTCCATCACGTTTTATTTCCCGATCATCCAGAATCATATCCGGCTGGCCAGCCAACGCTGCCCTCACCATCGCTAAA
>JAUVNZ010000360.1 GCA_030599435.1 Gammaproteobacteria bacterium
CTTCTGCAGGAGACCATTACGATCCACAGAGCAGGTCTGTGCGCCTGTTAGAAGATCATTTCAATGGCAGGACGTTAACAGCAATAACCATAGCCACCCATGAAGTCGGCCATGCCATCCAACATGCCCGAGGCGAGCCGTTATTTCTCTGGCGTATGCGTCTGGCCACATTGGCAACAGGGGCTCAGAAGCTGGGTTCATTATTATTGTTTCTGGTACCCCTGGTTTCGGTCATAAGCAGAGTGCCTGCAGTGGGTTTGTTAACACTGCTGGCGGCATTCCTGGTGATGGGCATGGGCCTGCTGGTTCATTTGCTGACACTGCCTGTTGAGATTGATGCCAGCTTCAATAAGGCTTTACCGCTACTGGAAAGCGGCTACCTGTTGCCTGAGCAAATTGCGCCAGCCAGGAGGATTCTGCGGGCGGCAGCTTTTACCTATGTATCCTCTGCGCTGGCCGGGCTGTTGAATTTCTGGCGCTGGATGCAGGTGATGAAAAGGTAGTGATAACCTTTTCTACACAAGAAAATTAAAACGTGGTGGATAATTTAAATGAAGTTATAATTTATCTTTGTTTCATCAATTAAAATCAATTTTGAACTTTTTCACCACAGAGCGCACGGGCTATTTCTTTATACGTTTCAGAATATCTTCTCTGGCACTTTCAATGATTGAGTCTTTGTCCATGCCTGCCATGATCTCTTCAGTAACTCGTTTGGCACCCCCTTCACCCCAGGCCTTACCCTGCTCCAGGTAGCGACTGGTAATCTGACCAACAACATATGTGCTGTAGTAGGCGATGGCTCCCTGGCTGCTGGCTGTCAGTAATGTTGAGAGTCCGGCGCTGCTTAGTTTCAACAGGCTCGATGCAAGGTGAACCGTCCATATAGCTCCCATTAAAGCAGCAAGCTGAGTAAAAATGGCTGCGACGAGTTTGCCGGATTCACGCCGGCTCATCGGCAGGTCGTAGACACGTGAAAGGTGATAGACCAGAGCGCTATCAAGCGTCGCAGCTGCGACCAGGTCCGCCACTGGAATGGGGTTGACCGCTACACTGACCCCTTTGGCGATACAATAATAGCGAATAATTCTATCTGCCAGGTCTTTGCGGGTTTCAAGTATTCTGGCAGATACTTTATCTGTAACGTGGGCAGCAAACAGGCTTGCATTGAGGGCAGCGAGACTGCGCCCATCCTGTTCGATTATCTGCCATAGGCGGCTGGTCAGTGCTGAAACATCCGGTTCCATTTCACGCAGTGTTTGAGTTTCATGGCCTGATTGATCAACCAACATTAAGGTTTGTGCCGGTGGTGCTGCGGAAGCGGATAGAATATTTTCTTTGAGTACAATACCAGTGGCATGTCTGCTTAGTGAAGCCAGTAGCTCATCCTGTTCCTGCCGGGTGTAGCGGTCAATTTTGTTGAGTACCAGCAAAACGATACTTGACTGGCTGTGCAGGGTTTTCAGGCTGTCAAGCTCGCTTTGGGTCAGGTCGCCATCAACAACAAAAAGGATAAGGTCGGCCTGGGCTGCGGCCTCCATGGCCAGTCTTTCGCGCTGTATTCCATCGGCCTCATCAAGGCCGGGCGTGTCGATCAGGAATACGCCACCGCTGTCATAGGATTGCCAGGCATTTCGGTCTATGCTGCGTGTTTCACCATGCAGAGGGCTGGTAGAGAATACCTGGGAGCCTAACAGGGCATTGAGCAGTGAGGATTTACCTACACTGACGCGCCCCATAACCGCAATATGAATTTCATTGTTTTCAATTTTATCCAGCAATGTCTGGATGTTGCGGTATTCATCCTCCAATCCATTACGTACAGATTGAGGAATATGTTCATCTTCGAGTAGCCGGGACAGGCTGTCACTGGCCAGGGCAAGGTGATGGTCAGAGTGATCTATGTTCTTTGATTCCTCATTAGAGCGCAAAAGTCCGGCCGACTTATCTTTCTTTTTTGTCCCTGGATTCCAGGACCAGCCGGATAATGTCGCTGCTACGTTTTTCCAGTTGATCACCAAGGTTCTCCGTAAATCGGTTAATTACCGGCAGGGTTGCCAGTTCTCCGCGCGAGGCAAGTATCTCATTCAGGCTGCGACCCAGTGCATCGAATATCATTCCGTAGGTTACTGCATGCAGGGCACCACCGGCCAGCGTTCCCAGACCAGGGAATGCCTTC
>JAUVNZ010000109.1 GCA_030599435.1 Gammaproteobacteria bacterium
AGGTAAAACCCACAGTTGAATCATGCGGTTCCACTCTCCGTCCGGGTTGATTTCATTATGAGAAAATCCTTCACCACCAGCACGTTGTACCTGCACGTCATCACGCGATAGATTTTTTCCGTGTTGCAAAGAGCCCTCATGTTTGATATTCCCGTTGACCATAACAGAGATAACATCTATCTCATGATGACTGTGCATATGTGTTTCGCCGTGCGGCATAAAGCGGGCATCGGCGAGGTAGACAAAGTTACCGATGCCAGGCCAACTGCCGTCATTGTTTTCTTGCGGGCCAAAGAGTTTTGGCTCTTTTACCAGGCGATGCTCTTTTAAACCGGCAAATCCGCCTTCATGCAAACTGTCTCGTTTTAAAATTTCCATAGTATTCTCCAACTGCTGTCAGATAATCATTTGTTTTAGATGGCCTGCTTTATTTCTAATGTTGTACTTTCTAACAAACTATTCACCGCAGTGAGTAGTTGTCCAAAGGGGACAGATCTTTTTAGTTTTTTAAATAGATCTGTCCCCAATGCTACAATGCTACTATACACTCCTGATGTTATCTTTCACCTCACACAAATCAATAACTTTTTTAGTTCTGCCACTCGCAGTAATTTTCGGCATTGGCTCATTGGCCTGTTTCATGGTTTTTCTCTACTCTGGCCCCTTTAACTGGGTAAAGCTTGACTTAACTGAAGTACAGGGCATGGTCTTGAATAGTCTGCTTTCATTGTGTTTTTTCTTTCAGCACAGCGGGATGGTCAGAAGAAGTTTTCGCCGTCACCTGGACAGTATTATCTCGCCTCATTACCAGGGTGTGACATACACAATCATATCTGGTCTGGTTCTGTTTGTGTTCCTGGCATTGTGGCAGAGTTCGGATACTGTGTTGCTACATGTGCAGGGCTTACCTGAAATTATTATGCGCAGCTTTTTCTTTCTGGCGATCCTGGGTACTGTCTGGGGAATGTGGGCACTTCGCTTTGTCGATCTGTTTGGACTAGATACCGTTATCAAACATGAGATGGCTGAGTCATCTGCAGCTAAACCCTTTACTATCAGGGGGCCATACCGCTGGGTGCGACATCCGCTTTATTTATTCACCATCATTTTATTCTGGTCATACCCGGTTATAACCGCCGATCGCTTGTTGTTTAATACTTTATGGACGATCTGGGTTATCGTCGGCACCAGGCTCGAGGAACGGGAGCTTGTTGAAGACTTTGGAGAAGATTATCGTGAATACCAGTCAAAGGTACCGATGTTGTTTCCACGGAGTTTTCATCCAGAATAAAAATACAGAGTAAAAACATACAGCAAAAAGGAAAAATAAGTGGAATATAGAAAATTAGGTCGAACTGAACTGGATATTAGCGTTATTGGTCTTGGCACCATGACCTGGGGTTTTCAAAACACACAGGCGCAAGGCTTCGAGCAGATGGATTACGCGCTTGAGCGAGGCATTAATTTTTTTGACACCGCCGAAATGTATGCGATTCCGCCGAGCAATAAAACCTTTGGCACAACGGAAACGATTATTGGAAACTGGTTTGCTTCTCGATTAAATCGCGACAAAGTGTTACTTGCCTCAAAAATAACAGGGCCGGGCCTGTCCTGGATACGAGACGGAAAGAATATTATTGATAAAAAAAACATTCTCCAGGCTGTAGAAGGTAGTCTGAAAAGATTACAAACAGACTACATCGATCTCTATCAATTACACTGGCCCAACAGAGGCTCATATCACTTTGGACAGCTGTGGAACTACACACCAAAATTTGATGCGCAGGCTGAAGAAGAAAATTTTCTCGAAGTGTTACACACCCTGCAGGGCTTAATTCAAGCCGGAAAAATCCGTTATATAGGTTTATCCAATGAAACCGCCTGGGGCCTGACTAAATGGTTGCAGTTAGCCCAACAAAACAATATGCCGCGTATGGCTTCAATTCAAAATGAATACTCATTGCTTTGCCGTCACTTCGAGCCAGACCTGAGTGAAATAGCCATTCATGAAGACTGTGGTTTGCTCGCCTGGTCACCCTTATGCAGAGGAATGTTAAGTGGAAAATACCTCAATGGCGCTCGCCCGGAAGGCGCACGAATAACTATAGAAACTCGCCCTGAACACAGAGTCTTACCACAAACTGACGCAGCAATTAAAAAATATGTTGATCTGGCTAAACAATATGAACTCGATGCATGCCAAATGGCACTGGCATTTGTAAATAATCAGGCTTTTGTGAATTCCACACTTATTGGCGCGACCAATTTGGAGCAATTAAAAAGCAATATAGATTCTATTTCACTTAAACTGAGCACGGAAGTTTATCAGGGGATAGACAAAATCAGGCGTGAATTTCCCATGCTTTATTAGTGTTCCTAAAGTGGGTTGTCACACATAAATATTGTGTGAATGGTTCTCATTTGTCACCGATCCCTTTAAATATATACTACCTGAGACATGAAATGGGACAGCAATGAGTCTACCCCCCATTGATCTAAAACCGTGGTCTGTCCCGGTTTGTTCTGGCGGAGAAGGAGGGATTTGAACCCTCGGAACTCGTAAGAGTTCACTTGATTTCGAATCAAGCACATTCGGCCACTCTGTCACTTCTCCAATATTCGATGTTTTCTAAATTCACTAATTACATTAACAACTAGATGATTACGGACACCCACAAAATCATTTTTTAATGAAAACCATCTAAAACAAAAGGTCAGGTTGTGGTGAATTCATGTTTATAACTTTTTTAATTAGTGGGGCCTTTATTTGCTTGCCATTCTTATATTAGCAGAAACTGGGATCTATCCTCGGTCTTCCTGGTCATCAGCGTGTTTGTGGTAGCCTTCACCCATCATGTCCAAATGTCTAAAGTTATTAGTCGCCATGTCAGTACAGCTTGTATTGCTTCTGTCAATGAGCGCATGTAGTAATCCGAAATTACAGACGCGACCAGATACCACTCTGTATCACACCCGACTGACTCCCAGCTCAGCGGTAATGTCAGACGGTTATGTGTTGCCCATGAAGACATGGTCATCTACAGATGACCCCAACGCCGTGGTGCTCGCCATGCATGGTTTCAATGATTACAGCAACGCTTTCGATGCGGCTGCACACACCTTCGCAGATAATTTGATAACAACCTACGCCATTGACCAGCGCGGCTTCGGTGCGACAAAGCAGCATGGCATCTGGGCTGGATACACCACCCTGCAATCCGACCTCATAGCAACTGTCAATCTGCTGTGTGAGAAACACTCTGACCTGCCATTATTCCTGCTGGGCGAGAGCATGGGTGGTGCGGTCATACTCATTGCAGCACAGCAGCTGGAGCGTACCTGCATACAGGGTGTGATCCTGTTGGCCCCAGCCGTATGGGGCTGGCAGACCATGCCATGGTGGCAAACAGTACCGCTGAGACTACTCGCGCATACGCTGCCCGAACTCAAAGTGACCGGTGAAGGATTGGAAATTCATCCGTCGGACAACGCCGAAATGCTACGTGTATTAGGTCGTGACCCGCTGATCATTAAGGCGACACGCATAGACACGCTCTACGGGCTCACCGATCTAATGGAAGCCGCCATGGTAAACAGCGGGGCACTGAGAATGCCAGCATTAATCCTGTACGGCGAACACGATGAAATCATTCCACCAACACCATTCTGCCAGATGCTCAATAATCTGCCGGATAGAACCACATCTCATTGGCGCCTGGTACTCTACCCCAACGGGTATCACATGCTATCGCGTGATTTGCAGGGTGAGGTTGTGATCCAGGATATGGTGACGTGGATACACAACCAAAGATCCTGGTTGCCTTCTGCTCAGGAAGTTGCTCAAGGCTCCTCTCGTTTATCGGCGCTGAGTGAATGTAATTAACTGCAGAATAAAAGTCACGGAGTCAGCCATTAGTTCGTAATTTTGTTACCTGCTTAATTTGCGCTATCATTTGATGGCACAAATTAAGCAGGGTAAATATCTAATGGATACTTTCACAGTCAGGGATTTTCGTGAGCGCACAGGCAAATTGATTCACGATGCCGAATCAGGCGAATTATCAGTCATAACAAAACATGGTCGTCCGATATTTCTCGCGCTACCTTTTGATGAAATCCTGATCAAATCAGGCATATGTTTAAGTCCTGCCATCAAATTATTCAGAGATGATGTTTTAAGCATTAGCAAAGCCGCAAAACTTGCCGATTGCAGTGTCGCACGTTTTACCGAAGAACTCTCAAAACAGGGGATTCCAGTTGTTCAATATTCAGCGGATGAATTAGACGATGAGCTCAACACACTCAAATAAAAACGTTGTAATCGATACCGGTCCATTAATTTCCTTTTTACATCTCGACTGGTTTAACGAATTATCTAAACTTTTTAAAAAGGTTCTGCCTTACATTTCACACATTTGGTATCAAATGTGACATGTAAGTCTTGCCCCTATAATTATCATGAGCGCCCCTAGAAGTTCACTGTAGCTGCATTAGAACAAGTACTGGTACCCGCCTCACAGATTTGGTAGGCGTAAGATCCACTGCCCTTGTTGTTAATATCATCCGTGTAGAGACCATCGTTATCGATATTTTCCACAATCGCGCCGGGATCTCGATAGATATCGACTTTCTCGCCAGCTGCACCACTCCATACCAGGTCAGCCTTCTGCCGACCCTTTACCTTGTAACCAGATGCGGTGAGGGTGAAATCGCCACCAGTACCACCACTCGAGACTGTCACGTCCCGGGAAACTGTGTCATTGAGGCCCCCGTCATCGGTAACTGTGAGAGTCACCGTGTAGGTACCATCCGCGGTATAGGTGTTCGACGTGTTCACACCTGATCCAGTGGAGCCGTCTCCAAAACCCCATGCGTAATTAACGATGGAGCCGTCGGCATCCGAGCTGCCACTCGCATCGAAATTGCAAGAGAGCTCTGTGCAGCTATAGTCGAAAGAAGCAGTCGGCGGTTGATTGGTTGGCGGTTCACCCGTTACACCAGCAGCCTCGTCGGCATCGACCAGCCCATAACCTGTTTCTGTGTCCCAGCCACCTTTGCCCAAATCATCAGCCGTGCCCTTAAGTCGTTGACGAACCGGGTCTGGGCCAGTGACCCCCGATGCAATGACCAATGCGGCGACACCGGCTACGTGTGGGGACGCCATCGACGTACCACTTTTGAGCCCATAACCACCACCAGGCAGGGTCGAGTTGATGTCCACCCCAGGAGCCGCAATCTCCATCTCATTCCCCACCGAGGAGAAAGACGCCCGCGCGTCTGTTTTATCCGTGGCCGCGACCGCAATATTGGAGGAGAACCGTGCTGGATAACCCATGGTGTTAAAGCGCCCACGTTTGCCCGAATTGCCCGCCGCTGCGACGTGCAACACGCCCTGATCGTAAAGAGCCTGAAAAGCGTCTCTAACAGTGTCACCCGGGTATGCGGAATCGGTGTAACTGTTGTTGGTGACAAGAATATCTGGTTCGTACACTGCATTGTAATCATGGATCCATTGCAGTGCCGCAATAACATCGGCCCAGTCTCCGTTGCCGTTGTCGTCCAAAACCTTAAGCGGAACGAGCCCAGCCTGTGGCGCTACGCCTACTACCCCGAGGCCGTTGTAAATCGCAGCGACAGTACCGGCAACGTGAGTGCCGTGGCCGTCGCCATCAGCAGGAGCGTCATCGCCGTAGGCGAAGTCATAACCAACTTCTGGGCATAACAAGTCACTATGGCTGCAGTCGATGCCTGTATCAATTATGGCTACTAAGACGGGCGAACCTTCGTTGCCGCTCACATGAACAGCACCGGAACCGATGTGTTCCACGCCCCAGGCGTTTGAGAGTTCCGATATTGCGTGTACTGATCGGACCGGCTCGATACCGGTCACCCGAGGGTTGCG
>JAUVNZ010000191.1 GCA_030599435.1 Gammaproteobacteria bacterium
ACCAGGTCAGTACAGGGCCTCGCTCTGACTGCAACCGGTGGTCTTGTCTGGTCTTACCTTTTGCAGCAGCAGGCGCATGCCGCGCCGCATGCTATTCGTCCGCCCGGTGCGCATGAAGAATCTGATTTTAATGCCAAATGTATCAAGTGTGGTCAGTGTGTACGTGACTGCCCCTACGATACATTAAAGCTGGCAGCTGCGGGTGAGATGGTAGCGATTGGTACACCTTATTTCATTCCTCGCGAAGTACCGTGTTACATGTGTGAGGATATTCCCTGTGTCAAGGCCTGTCCAACGGGAGCACTGGATCCTTCACTGGAAGAAATTGAAGAATCACGCATGGGGCTGGCGGTTATCGATATCGAGAACTGTCTGTCGTGGTTAGGTTTGCGTTGCGAGATCTGCCATCGTGAATGCCCGGTACAGAACAAGGCGATAACCGTCGAACATCATCCACGCAAGATCAGTAAACATGCCATGTTTGTGCCGCTGGTGCATAGCGATTACTGTACCGGTTGCGGAGTTTGTGAAAAGGCCTGTCCAACGCAGGAGGCCGCAATTCGTGTAGTGCAGCCGGAACTGGTGCAGGGCATGATAGGCGAACATTACCGGCTGGGCTGGAAAACCGATACACCCATCACGCAGGAATACAAACCGCAGCAACGTATCGATGAGCCGAGCGCACCGGCAACCGGTCTTGATTACCTGAACCAGGGTGAAATCTGATGGCCGTTGATACTGGTAATGTCAAACATGGTACTGTCAAACTCGGGCCCAATGGCAAACCGATGAGGCCATTTGTAATGCCGTCTTCGTTAGCCGGCAAGTTAAAGGTCTGGCGTTTTATTATTTATAGGCGTTTAGTACAGCTGAGTACGCTACTACTGTTTTTTGGCAGTGCTCATTGGGGCTGGACGATTGCCGGTGAACCATTATTGATGGGTAACCTCAGCTCATCAACTTTACTGGGTGTGGTACCGCTGGCTGATCCCTTTGCCGTGCTGCAAATCTTTTTAACCCAACACGTATTGCAGAATGAAGTCATTATCGGTGCCGGCATCGTTTTGTTGTTTTATACCATGCTAGGTGGACGTGTGTGGTGTTCATGGTTCTGTCCAATAAATATATTGGCCGATTTTTCTGCCTGGCTAAGGCGAAAACTGTCGATAAAAGAATGTTTTATTTTGAGCCGTCATGTTCGTTATACGGTTCTGTTTCTGAGTTTGATCCTCTCTGCTATTACCGGTGTGGCCGCTTTTGAGTGGGTCAGTCCGATCAGTATGTTCCATCGAGAACTGATCTTTGGTATTGGTATGGGCTGGATGGCGATTTTCGGCGTTTTTATTTTTGACCTGTTCGTATTGCGTGATGGCTGGTGTGGTCATCTGTGTCCGTTAGGGGCATTTTACGCACTTGTTGGAAAAGTAGCACCGATTAGAATTTTATTTGATACACCAACATGTACTCACTGCGGTGAGTGTGTGCGTGTTTGCCCTGAGCCGAAAGTATTAGATTTTAAAAAAGCGGCAGAGGCTGGAATGATAGCCTCGGGTGAATGTACTAATTGCGGGCGATGCATCACTGTATGCCCAGAAAATACCTTGTGTTTTGGTCTGCGCGGACAGAGCAGCACAGGTAATAAATCATCCCATAAACTTGAACCCCATCATAGGAGTGCAGTATGAAAATCAAGATCCTATTAGTCAGTACCCTGTTGACCACTATCGGCATCGTTGGCTGTCAAACAACAGGCGGCCCTGTAGATCAGACCAGTGTTGGTATTGGTGCTGACGGTGTATTTAATGACCCGTCACCGAGTACATTTGACTACCCGACGACAAAGGCCGGTGAAAGCGACCGCATTGCAAAGTCTTACCACACGGCACCACCAATGATTCCGCACACGGTAGATGAGTATTTACCCATTACCATGGAGACTAATGAATGTATGGAGTGCCATGACAAACCGAAGATACAGGACAGGGAATATGTTAAAGGCAAAAAACTTGCCATGCCAGAAAGTCACTATGGTGGTTTTGGCGGTAGAGGCGACAAAGATGAAGTATCCGGTGCACTTTATACCTGTTCGCAATGCCATGCACCAACGTCTGATGCAAAGCCGCTGGTAGAAAATATATTCTAATGACATTCTTATACGTGGGTTCAAGCTTGCGTAGATGTCTGAGTGGGTGATTTGCTGGTGAGCTGCGTGTGAGCAAAAAGCTGCGAGAACAGGCTGAGACACAACCGGACCTCGGTAGAAGAGGTCTGTTGACGGGTTCTTTTCTGACCCGGAAAGGGCGTGACAGTCTAAAACGACAGCAGCAGCGCCAGCAGCAGCCATTAGGGCCGCGGCCCCCCTGGCATCAGCAGGTAATGGAAAATTGTAGTCACTGTGAGCAGGAGTGTACGGCATCCTGTTCACAGGATATTATCAGGTTACATCAGGATGATCATGCACATGCTGGTACACCGTGGCTGGATTTTTCAGTCACTGGATGTACATTTTGCGGAGATTGCGCAGAAGCCTGTCCAGCGATTGAAGGTTATGAAAAGGAATCTTCCCGCACAGGCAATTTATTGCTTGCCAGGGCAAGTTGCCTGACATGGAATAATGTATTTTGTATGTCCTGCATCGGTAAATGCGATGTCAGGGCTTTGCAACTGGACGGACGACGCAGACTGATGCTGAACGACAGCTTGTGTACTGGTTGTGGCATGTGTATACATGCCTGTCCGGTTGATGCGCTAGGAATTCAGTCTGGATAAATAAAAGGACTGTTTTTTTTCAGTAAGCTGTTGATAATTAAATCAAGAGAGATTAATGTGAGCAGCTGATATTGAAATGTTTTTTTAAAACAATGTTTGATTACTAAATACCTTAGATAATCAGATAACAACACTTTACAATAATAATTATTATCTTACTTAAACAGGAGGAATTATGAAGCGATCCACACTACTGCAAACTGCATTGTTAACATGTGGTTTGTCATTTTCTGCAGCATCATTTGCTGGTGCCAGCGGTGCCATGCTTGGAAACACATGCGCCGGTTGTCATGGTACCAATGGTATTAGTAACGGTCCCGCAACACCATCACTTGCTGGACTTGATTACGACTATCTGGTTGAAGCCATGAAGGTATTCAAGGCAGGTGAACGCAATTCAACCATTATGACCCGGATAGCCAAGGGTTATAGTGATGAAGAAATTGAGGCCATGTCAAAATTCTTTGCTGATAAAAAATTTGTTCTGGCTAGTCAGAAGTTTGATGCAGCCGCAGCTAAAAGAGGCAAAAAGCTGCACAAGAAATACTGTAAAAACTGTCATGGAGATACTGGTATCTCGGATGATTCGGATGATGATTCCGGCGTACTGGCAGGCCAGTGGAAGCCTTACCTGAGCTACACCTTTGCGGACTACCAGGCCGACAAGCGTGATATGGGTAAGAAAATGAAGAAAAAATTCAAGAGCTTGCACAAAAAAGCCGGTGACGAAGGCATTGCAGACTTGCTTGAATACTACGCCAGCCAGAAATAAAGAGGAAATGACATGAGTAATTTTACACGTAGAAAATTTTTAAAGGCTGGTGCTGCAGTTGCTGCTGCCGGGGCCAGTTTGTCATATGGCAGCTTTGCCATTGGTGGTTCGTCTAAAAAAGTTGTGATCGTTGGTGGTGGTATCGGTGGTGCAACAGCGGCTAAATATATCCGCATGATGGATTCTTCCATCGATGTCACGCTGATAGAAGCCAACAAAAACTATTACACCTGTTTTATGAGTAACGAGGTGCTTAGCGGTGAGCGTACACTGGATTCCATCAAGTTTGGTTACAGCGGGCTGGCTAAACACGGTGTGAACGTTGTGCATGATGTGGTAACCGCTATCGATGCAGACAAACGCGTTGTGAAAACAGCCGGTGGTGACAGTTTCAGTTATGACCGCTGTATCGTTGCACCGGGCGTTGATTTTAAGTGGGATGCTATCGAAGGTTATGATGCAAAAATTGCTGAGAATACACCACATGCATGGAAGGCCGGTAAGC
>JAUVNZ010000331.1 GCA_030599435.1 Gammaproteobacteria bacterium
GCAGATTACGAGGCCCCGAAAACAGGCGTAAGTGCTTATGTATGCAGGGAAGGGGCTTGTTTGGCACCTGTTTCCGATTTAAACAAGTTACAAGAATTATTGCGTGCGTGAACGATATAGTCTGTTTGACGAATCATAAATACACCATCACTTATTTCGGTTAATCCAGGCCCGATCACGTACGAAGTTATTCGATTGAAAATCACGCATCGCCTGATCAATTTCTTCACGCGTATTCATAACAAAGGGGCCGTATTGTACAGCGGGTTCCTTAATTGGTTTTCCACTAATTATAACAAACCTGGCACCCTGTATTCCCGCGACAAACTCAGGGGAGTGGTCATCGGCGCCAAGGATAATGAGTGTGTTCAGTGGGATGCTCTGTCCATTGAGCTGACCGTCACCCTCAAATACATACAGAAAACTATTGTTCTCTGAAGGCAGTTCATGCTTAAAACGTTTTCCCGCTTTTACCTGTACATCGAAATACGACACATTGGTTATGTTATCCACGATGGGTGCTTTTGCTTCAGCAAACATACCAACGAGCACCTTCACGCTATAGTCGGATGTTTCCACAACAGGAAATGATGATGAGGGGTGTTCCTGATATTCAGGCGTATCCATTTTGTTTGCCGCGGGCAAATTGATCCATAGCTGGAAACCTCGCATCAAACCGTTTTCCTGCTTGGGCATTTCGGAATGAATGACGCCACTGGCGGCCTTCATCCATTGAGCATCACCAGGACCCAGGTTGCCTGTATTGCCCATGCTGTCTTTGTGCTCCATGTGGCCATCAATCATATAAGTCAGGGTGATAAAACCCCGATGCGGATGAGATGGGAAACCCGCAATGTAATCATCTGGATTATCACTTCCGAACTGATCCAGCATCATGAACGGGTCATAGTTTCGTAGCGCCGGTGTACCAATAGTGCGAAACACAGTGACCCCCGCACCTTCTGATACTTCCAGGGCGGGAATAAATCGTGTGGAATTTGCATGCGCGCTCATGATGCTCTCCTTTTGATTTTTCGGTTACGTTAACAAGATAGATCTAAATGCATTCCTGGAATTACGCAGGGCCGTTAGGCCCTGCATTGTTTCTTTACGAATGACTTATCGCTGCAGTTGCTATTGTGCGACGGTTGTCGATGCTGTAGGCGCCAGCGCCATGGACGGCTAACAAGATCAAGCCTCCACTAATGGCAATGTTCTTCATAAACATAATCATCTGCATTTGATCGCCAAAGCTATTGTGGAAGATCACAGCAGATACGACGGTGAATCCGGCCAGGGCGATAGATGCCCACATGGTTTTCCAGCCAACGATAACGGCCAGGCCGCCTCCGATTTCAAGCAGAATGACCAAAGGCAGTAACATGCCCGGTACACCCATCGCATCCATATAACCCTGGGTCCCTTCATATGCATTAATTTTGCTTATTCCTGCAAGTAAAAAAATATGTCCAAGAAATAACCGTGCTACGAATTGACTGACCTTTTCCATTTTGAATCTCCTCTGTTTTGGGTTCGTTATTTACTCACAAGGCATTAATTGCGTTGTTGTTGGGCATAGTATTGTTGTTGCAATAAAAAGAATAAACATTGATTATAGGAATTAATTGTTCTTTAATAAGGAACAATAGAAACGCATCTACAGGAAGGAAAATGGACCGCTTTGAGAGCATGGATAATTTCATCCGGGTAGTGGAGGCTGGCAGTATCACTGGCGCGGCAGACCGGTTGGGGGTGGCAAAATCAGCCGTGAGTCGACGTTTGAAAGAGCTAGAGGAACACCTGGGTGTAGAGCTTTTTCACCGAACAACCCGGCGCATGAATCTGACAGAAACCGGGCGTGCTTATTTTCATCAGTCTGTACGCATACTGGAAGACGTTCTTGAGGCTGAACTTGCCACATCTGAAGCCCACGGCACATTAAAGGGCAGCCTGAAGGTAGCCTTACCATCTAGTTTTGGTCTTATGCACATGGGGCCGGCCATTCAGGAGTTTTTAAAAGAACATCCACAGATTGAATTTGAGCTGGATTTTAACGATCGTGAAGTGGATTTAATTCAGGAAGGGTTTGATCTTGCAATACGTATTGCGAAGTTACCGGATTCGAGCTTGATCGCGCGCCGCCTGGCACCCATCCAGACTGTGTTGTGTGCAAGTCCGGATTATCTTAAACGTGCGGGTACGCCCCAAACTCCGGAAGAATTGATTGGTCATCAATGTTTGGTTTACAGCCTGATTCATGATTTTGAACACTGGCATTTAACTGACAGCAAAGGCAAGCTAATCAAAACAAAAATACACTCTTATATGAAAGCGACTTCAGGTGAGTTTCTTAGGGGCGCTGCAGTAGAAGGACAGGGCATTGTTTTTACGCCAACATTTATTGTCTATAAAGAAATTGAGCGTGGCGCGCTGGTCCCAATACTCAAAGATTATAAGCTGGCGAAGATTGACGCTTA
>JAUVNZ010000163.1 GCA_030599435.1 Gammaproteobacteria bacterium
AGAGTTGTTCAAACTCTTATTAGCATCCAGGATCTGGAATTGAAATATGTCTGACAATGTAAATCAGAATGAAAAAAAAAGTACCGATAGTTTTACCATTGCCGGTAAAACGTACCATTCACGTTTATTGGTAGGTTCAGGTAAATACAAAGATCTGGAGGAAACACGCCTCGCAACAGAGGCCAGCGGCGCAGAAATTATCACTGTGGCAATTCGTCGCACTAACATCGGCCAAAATCCTGGCGAACCTAATTTACTGGATGTTGTGCCGCCAGATAAATACACCATTTTACCCAACACTGCGGGTTGTTATACGAGCGAAGATGCAGTGCGTACTTGCCGGCTCGCACGTGAATTACTGGATGGCCATAAGTTGGTGAAGCTGGAAGTGTTAGGCGACGAGAAAACGCTGTACCCGGATGTAACTGCAACGTTGGAAGCCGCCGAAATTCTGGTGAAAGATGGGTTTGACGTCATGGTGTATACGTCAGACGATCCCATTCTTGCCAAACGTCTGGAAGAAATTGGTTGTATTGCCGTTATGCCGTTAGCAGCACCGATTGGTTCAGGCCTGGGTATTCAAAATAAATACAATTTGCGCACAATTATTGAAAATTCCACTGTGCCCATACTGGTGGATGCCGGTGTGGGCACAGCTTCAGATGCTGCCATTGCGATGGAGCTAGGTTGTGACGGTGTACTCATGAACACTGCTATTGCTGGAGCACAAAATCCGGTGTTGATGGCTTCGGCGATGAAAAAGGCTATCGAAGCCGGACGTGAGGCTTATCTTGCTGGTCGAATTCCGCGTAAACGTTATGCTTCTGCTTCTTCTCCGATCGAAGGGACCTTTTTTTAAAAACAACCAATCTAACGTAACCTATTATAAAAAGCAGCAAAGCTACTTAGTGCGCGAAGCATAAAATATTTTTTATAACGTTGTGTCGGTACCTGGTAAGTTTTATATCCAAATATCGAAATACACCATGTCTGAAAACCTCAAGTCTGATAAAAAACACCGCCCTATTCGTAGTTTTGTACGTCGTGAAGGCCGTCTTACAAAAGGTCAGCAGCGTGCATTAAACGAACTATGGGAAAAGTACGGAATCAGTGATGAAGTCTTGTTGTTAAATCTTGCCGAAGTATTTAAACGTACTGCACCCAAAGTGCTTGAGATTGGTTTTGGCAATGGTCATTCATTAGCAGAGATGGCAGCAGAACATTCTGATGAAGATTATTTAGGTATTGAAGTTCACCGCCCAGGGGTTGGGGCTTTATTATTGCTTATAGAAGAGCATGCTCTGAGCAATATTCGCTTAATTTGTGATGATGCCGTAGAAGTACTCAAACACCGTTTGCCGGATGATTCTTTAAATCGAGTTCAATTATTTTTTCCTGATCCCTGGCACAAAAAACGGCACCATAAGCGGCGCATCCTACAATCGAAATTTGTATCTCTTATTGCACAAAAACTTAAACATGGCGGATTGTTTCATCTGGCAACAGACTGGGAAGATTATGCGTTACACATGGTAGATGTAATGAGTAAGTCAGCAGATTTTGAAAATACTGCAGGCGAAGGAAATTTTGTAGCGCGGCCGGACTACCGGCCATTAACCAAATTTGAACAGCGTGGACAACGCCTGGGGCATGGCGTATGGGATTTAATCTATAAGAAGATATAATGGCGCTACTATATTATACTAAAACGGTATACGCTCTTCTGGTACTTTGCGTTCTTGATCTGGCAATAACGGACAAAAAGCTTCTTCATCTTCGGCGCCACCCTCTGCCATCCACTCATAAATAGTTTTTAATGCCTGATCTTCAGTGGCGAAAATGTTTTGCGCGCCAATGGTGGCATACAAGCCGGTTTTGTTAATAACTTTTAGCACCTGTCTTTTCAATCCACTGAACACCAGGGTTACGCCACTACTGCTCAAGCGCTCTACCAGCAAGTGTAAAACCTCTTCACCAGAGGCATCCAGCTGGTTAATGCCATCAGCCACGATTAAAATATAACGTGCTTCTGGACGATCAGCTAAGGCACCTAATATTGCTTCTTCGAAATAGGCGACGTTGGCAAAATATAAAGAGCCGTCATAACGAATAACCACTATATGCTTATCTGTTGGTAAATCTGGATGTACAGAGATATCGCGCAGGGTATTGTCTTTAGCGTATCGGCCGAGGACAGCAACTCGTGGGCTCATGGTTCGGTAGAGATATAAACCCAGGGCGAGACCTGCACCAATCATGATGCCGTTATCCAGATGTGGCGCAAAGCCTAGTGTTGCACCAAAGGTGATTATGGATGCAGCGCCATCGTGTTTGTGCGCAAGCCAGGCATGTTTAATGGCCTTGAAATTAATGAGCCCGGTTACCGCCATCATAATGACAGCTGCCAGTACCGCTTGAGGTAAATGATAAAGAAGTGGTGTTAAAAATAACAAAGCGATTAATACGATCAAGCCGGTGAAAACAGCAGACATGCCAGTCTTGGCCCCAGCATTAAGATTAACGGCAGAACGTGAAAAAGACCCACTCACTGGATATGACTGGCTAAAACTACCAACGATATTTGCAAGACCCTGCCCAATAAGTTCTTTATTGGGGTCAATTCGATCTTTGGTTTTGGCGGCCATGGCTTTGGCAATGGAGATAGCTTCCATAAAACCCACCATCGAAATCACGATGGCACTGGTAAAGAGGCTACCGGCCATAGAAAAATCCATTTCAGGTAATTGCATAGAAGGTAAACCAGAGGGAATCACTCCAACCACTTTGCCGCCCAGCGATTCAAAACCGATTAACCAACTGACTAAAGTAGTGCTTACAACAGCGACAAGAACACCAGGAATTTTTGGAATATATTTTTTTATACCCCACATGATGACAAATGCTGAAACACCCATTATCAGTGTTAAAAGATGTGTGTCACCAACGTGTTGAAATACTACCCAGATATCGCTGATAAAACTTTCGCTGCGGGGTTTATCAACGCCAAAAATTTTATTGAGCTGGGAAAGACCAATAATGATGGCTGCTGCATTGGTGAAGCCAACGATGACCGGGTGTGAAATGAAATTGACTACCACGCCGAGTTTGAACACACCCAAACCCAATTGAAAAATGCCCACCAGCATTGCCAACATAATGGCAAGAGCAATAAATTGTTCTGAACCCAATGTCGCGAAAGGAACCAGAGCTGAAGCGGTTAATAATGACACTACGGCAACCGGCCCGGTTGCCAATTGTTTGGATGAGCCCCAGAGAGCACCAATTATTCCCGGCAGGAAGGCTGCATAGAGGCCATAATAAGCCGGTAAACCAGCAAGCTGAGCATAGGCCATGGACTGTGGAATCAGTACCAATGCTACGGTGATGCCTCCGATCAAGTCAGCACGAACACTGTCTCCACTGAGCGGGAACCAGGACAGAAAAGGGAAAAATCTCTTCATTGAATCGCTTTTGACTCTTTATTCAATCAGGAATTTTGAAAAATCTGTATAATCTACGGCGTGTATAGAAAAAGCAGTTGATCCCATACATTAGAACTTAGTAATATACCATTCCTGTGGAATTTTCTCTAGCGTCAATTCTTAGCGTGTGGTTATTTGTGTAGTTAGCCAATGGGGCAGCCTGCCCGGACATCCGCTAACGATAAACCGCCTATAATTTGTCATTATTTTTGCCTTAGCCATGAGGTACGGGAGTTAAGCACCATGGGTTTTGTGAACGGCCTGCATTACAATAATTTGCGTGGTGATTTTTATGGCGGCCTGACTGCCGCTGTGGTTGCCCTGCCGCTGGCGTTGGCTATGGGCGTGGCCTCGGGTGCCGGACCCATTGCCGGTATTTACGGCGCTATTTTTGTTGGTTTTTTTGCCGCCATTTTTGGCGGTACTCCCGCCCAGGTTTCTGGCCCTACTGGCCCCATGACCGTCGTCATGGCTCTCATTTTCACTCAGTACACTTCGATGTTCCCAGATGACCCCGCTAAAGGTGCTGCGCTAGCTTTTACGGTAGTCATCATGGGCGGCCTGTTCCAGATTTTGTTTGGCGTGCTACGTATTGGCAAATACATCGAATACGTGCCCCATCCCGTGGTATCCGGTTTTATGAGCGGTATCGGAGTAATCATCATTCTTATCCAGCTTGGTCCGGTGGTGGGTGTCGTCAGCTCTTCCAAACCATTGGAGGCAGCCATGGCTATCCCTGATGTGTTGTCCAATGCCCACCAGGCTTCCGTTATTTTGGGATTGATAGCACTTGCAGTTGTTTATGGCATTCCAAAATTTTTACCCAAGGTGAATAAGCTTATGCCTTCACCGCTGTTGGCATTGATTGTTGGTACGGTGGTTTACATTAATCTGATGGGTGATAGCGGGGCGCCCATTATTGGTGATATTCCAACCGGTATTCCAGAGATAGTGATGCC
>JAUVNZ010000107.1 GCA_030599435.1 Gammaproteobacteria bacterium
GCGATGTCTAAAAAATTGAATCAGCTAACACGTTGGGGAGTGAGTGAAGATATCCAGGGCGCGGCAGTTGTGGTTAATGTCAGTAATGGTGAGGTACAGGCTGTTGTAGGCGGTCGTGATCCTCGCTTTGCTGGGTTTAATCGTGCCGTTGATGCGATACGACCCGTTGGTTCATTAATAAAGCCGGCTGTATATCTCACTGCCTTAATGCGACCAGAGCAATATACGCTCGCGAGCCTGATTGACGACGGCCCGCTTGACGTAGATTTAGGTGCAGACGAACACTGGATGCCAGAAAATTATGACCATGAGAACCATGGTTTGGTATTACTGCATGATGCGTTAGCCATGTCATACAATGTGTCCACAGCACGACTCGGTATGGAGCTGGGTGTGCCCGCAGTCCTTGATACCTTACGTGCTCTGGGTGTAGATCGACCGCTTACAAAGTATCCCGCATTGTTATTAGGTGCAGCGAATCTTTCTCCCATGAATGTGGCGCAAATGTATCAAACAATTGCCTCAGGTGGTTTTCGTACACCACTGCGCACTATACGCGCCGTCTTAACTTCTAACGGTAAACCATTGCAGCGTTATCCTTTGTCAGTTGAGCCTGTTTTTGACGGTGTGCCAATATTTCAATTAAATACTGCACTGCGCGCAGCGGCACGAGAAGGTACGGGAAAAAATATGTATCAACAACTACCGAAAGAGTTAGTGCTTGCGGGTAAAACAGGCACCACGGATGATCTTCGAGACAGTTGGTTTGTTGGTTTTGGTGAAAACATTCTTGCGGCAGTCTGGTTAGGGTTGGATGATAATAAACCTGCTGGTTTAACTGGCGCTGGTGGTGCGTTAAAAGTGTGGAGCGAACTTATGTCGAATATTGAAGTCCATTCTTTATCGGTTGTGCCTCCACCAGAATTGGAGTCAGTATGGATTGATCGACGGACAGGCTATCTAGCAGATGAAGAATGCTCCAGTGGCGTGAATCTGGTTTTTGTGAAAGATACAAAACCACAACAGGAAAGTTTCTGCGAATAAATCTTTAAAACTCTTTACATAAACATGGTACCCATAATGAATGTTGTAAAAAGTATTATTATTGTTTTAAGTTTATTGTTGTCGGCTTGTGCCAGTTCTCCTCAGCCTGAAACCCCGATGATGGACATCAGTTCAGAACAGGATACGAGTCGGGCAACGTCATCTTTGTTGGCCAAAGTTGATATCCAGGAAGCTGCGCAAAATTGGGAGCGAGCTGCAGCTTTGCTGGAACGTGCGCTGCGTATTGAACCCCGTAATGCACGCTTATGGCATCGTTTGGCCCAGGTTCGTTTGCAACAAGGACAGTATCATTTGGCCGAAAGCCTGGCGCAGAAATCCAATGCATTGGCCAGGGATGATGCTCAGCTGCAGGAAAAAAATAACCGTCTTCTCAAGCAGGCCAGGGCGCTTGCCAAAGAAGGCAATTGAATTATTTTTCTCCTGACCTTATTCGCAGACTGGCTATCAATATACTGCTAACATAGGGTTCTCTAACTTATTCAGCAGTACCAATTACTTAATAGAAGCCAGCGCTCTTACAAACTACCTCATGCAGAGTATTTCCGAATTACTGGGGACAGACGGTCCTCTCGCCAGGCATATTTCCGGGTTCGCCTCACGTTCGTTGCAACAGGCCATGGCCGAATCAGTGGCAGAAACACTGGATAACGATGGCCTGCTAATTGCTGAAGCAGGAACAGGAACAGGTAAAACTTTTGCCTACCTCGTGCCAGCATTGTTATGTGGAAAGAAAGTAATGATCTCCACGGGCACCAAAAACCTGCAGGATCAGCTTTACCACCGCGATCTTCCTACTGTACGAGAAGCGCTCGGTGTTTCAACCTCCATTGCTTTGCTTAAAGGTCGAGCTAATTATTTGTGTCATCACCGGCTAGAAATGCTGGAAGGCCGGCGACTACGTCCCGAGCAGCAAGATCAGCTGGCAAGAATCCGTAGCTGGACTGGCCGTACCCGCAGTGGAGATACGGCCGAGCTTGGTGAAATCCCCGAGGACGCGACTATTTGGCCGATGGTGACATCAACCACCGATAATTGTCTGGGCAGTGATTGCCCGGCTTATTCTGAATGTTTTGTTATGAAAGCACGCAAGGATGCCCAGGAGGCAGATTTACTGGTGGTAAATCACCATCTTTTTTTTGCGGATATGGCATTACGTGATGAAGGCTTTGGCGAAGTGCTGCCCGGTGTGAATGCCTTCATCTTCGATGAGGCTCACCAATTGCCTGAAGTAGCCAGCGTTTTTTTTGGGCTTAATCTCGGTGGGCGCCAAATTATTGATTTGGGTCGCGATACGTTAGTGGAATTGCATACTGAGGCGCCGGATCAGGATGCTGCACAGGCAAGTGTGACCAAGCTTGAAAAATCCGTGCGAGATTTCAGGTTGGCGCTGGGCACAGATACTCAGCGAGGTCCCTGGGCCAAGGTAGCAGAGTCCAATGTGCTTATTGATGCAGCGGATGACTTACTCGCAAGTCTCAGCAGATTGGAAGAGGTTTTGGAACCGCTGGCAGAACGCGGTAAAGGGCTGGAACGTTGTTGGCGACGTTGTTTAGAATTACAAACGCGCTTTAGCCAGTTTGTGGATGGCGCAGAAGAAAATTACATCCAGTGGTTCGAAACTCATTCACGTAGTTTTGTGTTACACATGACACCGCTCGATATCCACGAAACATTTCGTGCCTACGTAGACAGTCACCGCAGTGCCTGGGTATTTACCTCAGCCACGTTGGCCGTCGGCGACAGCTTTAAACATTTTGCTCGTAACCTGGGAATTGAAGATGCCAGGGCAGAGCTATGGGATAGCCCTTTCGATTTTGGCAAACAGGCGATGTTGTATGTTCCCACTGAAATGCCACAACCCAATACAATAGAATATACCGGCGCTGTCGTGGAAGCGGCATTGCCTGTTATCGAGGCATGTGGTGGCCGAACCTTTTTTCTAACGACTAGCCATCGTGCGTTGCGTGAAGTGGCTGAACGCCTGGAAAGTGAAATTGAATATCCTTTGTTAGTGCAAGGGACATTACCGCGAGCAGAATTGTTAGAACGATTTCGTGAATTGGGCAACGCCGTACTGGTAGGCACTAGCAGTTTTTGGGAAGGTGTGGACGTTCGAGGCGAGGCGTTGTCCTGCGTTATTATCGATAAACTTCCCTTTAGTTCGCCGGGTGATCCGGTATTGCAGGCCAGGTTGGATGCCATGCGCGAGCAGGGATTAAATCCTTTTTTTGATTTTCAGGTGCCGCAAGCAGTCATTACTCTCAAACAGGGCGTGGGTCGTTTAATCCGCGACGTGAGTGACCGTGGTGTGTTGATGATTTGTGACCCTCGGCTATTTGGGAAATCTTATGGCCGCGTTTTCCGCAACAGTTTGCCGCCTATGCCAATAACACGAGATGTAGTTGATGTGCAGGCATTCTTTAAGCAGAGAGGTATGAAAAAAGAGGAGCAAGGAGATGAGCAAGCTGTTGGACAGACTGACACTGAACAAACAGTAGAGCAGGGAGTTGAAACGAAGCGCGAGGAAATCGTATGAATTTACTGGCACTGGAAACTGCCACTGAAGCCTGCTCTGCCGCCCTGGCCGTTGATGGGGAAATACGCGAGCGCTTTGAGGTAGCACCTCGGGGACATTCACAACTTTTACTGCCTATGGTTGATGAGTTGATGGCTGAAGCTGCTATATCTATTGAACAAGTTGATGCCATTGCTTTTGGTCGTGGACCGGGAGCCTTCACCGGACTACGCATTGCCGTGGGTGTGACTCAGGGCATTGCTTTTGGTGCCGAGTTACCCGTGGTGCCGGTATCGACCCTGGCAGCGCTGGCACAGGGTGGTGAGTCTGATAAGGCGTTGGCAGCCATTGATGCGCGCATGAATGAAGTTTACTGGGGGGCCTATCAACGGAATTCGGCAGGACAGATGGTGCTTTGTGGAGAAGAGAGTGTTTTGCCGGCGGGGGAAGTTCCTTTGCCTGAGGGCGATGGCTGGGTTGGGCTTGGTACGGGTTGGGGTAGTTATAGCACCACTCTGGCAAAGCGTTGTGGCGACCAGATAAATGGTTGGAATGGCGAAAGCCTGCCTCATGCAGCAGATGTGGCGCGGCTGGGAATTGCAGGTTTTAACGCTGGCGAAGCAATCAGCGCAGAACAAGCAATACCGGTGTATCTACGGGATAAGGTTGCCTGGAAGAAATCTCGATAACTCCGGACCGCAAAGCCTGAGGAAATGTGTTTTTGCGGTAGTGTTATAATCACATTGGTCGAACCTAAGGCCCATTCTTGAACTATCAAAAATGGGAATTAATGTTGAGAAGAAAGTAACTAGGTGGCGAGTGTAGAAAGGATTTTGCACGCTTCATTCCTCATGGATGATTAGTTGTAATATCGGGTATTTCATGGCTGTTTCACAACGCCTAACACTGTTAGTTCTTTTTTTAACCGTATCACTGACAGGCTGCGGTGGTATGGCGACGTCTGGCTCGAAGGTTCAGTTTCAAAAACCCGTGAGCAAGTTGGAGTTGGTGCGCTTGCTGGCGGAGCGGTCGGCGAAAAAACCCCTTACTCTGGCTAAAAAAAATCTTTCATCCCTCGATTTGAAAGGTTTCGATTTTCGATATGTGATTTTCAGCAACGCCTACCTTACCCAGGCAGATTTGAGCAAAACCAGACTGGTTCGGGGCAAAATGGATGGTGTAGATTTATCCTGGGCAAAGCTCGTGGAGGCAGATTTGAGCAATGCAGATTTGCGCGGTGCTAACCTGGAAGGGGCTGACTTTACTGACGCCAATCTTAATGGAGCCGATCTTTCCGGGGCCAATATTCAAAATGCCATTTTCAACCGATCTCAGTTACAGGGGGTAAAACTTGCTGGGGCGAAAATGACTGAGGCAAAATTTGTAAACCTGTACCTTGGCAGTACTGATATGAGTGGACTGGATTTGCGTGAAGTGGATTTTAAGGGCTCGGATCTTAGCGGTGCTATCTTACGAGGGGCGAACCTGGAAGGTACCGACTTAAGCGGAATAAATTTGCGTCAGGCTGATCTGGCTTCAGCCAACATGCAGCGTGTACAGCTCGAGTTGGCTGATCTGAGTGAGGCCTTATTACAGGAAGTACAATTAGAAGAGGCCAATTTAGAAAAATGTGACCTGCGAGGTGCCAATTTGTATCGGGCTCGTATGGCGGAGGCGGATTTGCGCAAAGCACTTTTACGTGGTGCGAATTTAAGTGAAGTAAATCTGAGTGGGGCAGATTTGCGAGGCGCTAATTTATTTAATGTTACTGCGGTAAATGCCAGTTTTGCCTGGGCCGATATGCGTAAGGCTTCATTAGCAAGGGGTGATTTTAATCAAACGAATTTCAGTGATGCAAAAATGGACGATGTGAATCTTTTTGATAGTTCTCTGGTGAAGGCTCGCCTGGTGACAACCAATCTCAGGCGAGCCGATCTCAGGGGAGTTGATTTTAATGGAGCAGACATTCGCGGCACTAATTTTCAGGATGCAAATATGAAGCAGGTCAAAAACCTGTCTAAAACAATAGGCTTAAAAAAGGCGCTTAATCTGGATGAAGCTATTTTCTGAAGGGTGCTGAAGGGTATTAGAAACGTACGCCAATTGTGGCGCTAGTACTCGCTTCGTCTCCGGTTTTCTCTGTCTCAGCAGTAATTTTCATCTGGCCAAGGTTTAGATTAAATCCTAAAAAATATTTGTTTTCGGAAATCTCTTCGCCGTTTAATCCTAGGACATTGGTATTACTTTCTATGTGCATCGTGCTTACACCGGCATAGGGGGTAAACGAGGCAAAACCTTTGGAAACAGACAGCTCCAGACCCCGGGTATTGAGATCAAGTTCGTCCACTCCAGAGAGTTGGGAGAATGTTCCGCGAATGGCAATTGCAGGCGTA
>JAUVNZ010000241.1 GCA_030599435.1 Gammaproteobacteria bacterium
ACTGTCATCGACGTCAATATCCGGCCAAAAGCCTGATTATCTACGCTGGCGACAAACCGGACGTACTTTATTACATCGTTGAGGGGTCAGTTTCTGTACTCATTGAAGATGATAATGGGCGCGAAATAGTACTGTCTTATCTCAATGCCGGTGATTTTTTTGGTGAAATGGGCTTATTTGGTGATGACACTAACCGCAGTGCCTTTGTCCGCGCTAAAAGCAAGTGCGAACTGGCTGAAATCAGTTATAGCCGCTTCAATCAATTAACAGAAAAAGACCCGGATATCATGTTTGAACTGGCCTCACAAATGGCGTTACGCCTGCGTAAAACCAGCCAGAAAGTCGGTAATCTGGCCTTTATGGATGTTACTGGACGTGTGGCCCGCACCTTGATCGATCTGAGCAAAGAACCTGATGCCATGACCCACCCAGATGGCATGCAAATTCGCATCACCCGTCAGGAACTGGGACGGATTGTGGGTTGTTCTCGGGAAATGGTTGGACGTGTGCTGAAGAATCTGGAAGAACAGGGACTGATTACTGCCAAGGGTAAAACCATGGTGGTGTTTGATACACGTTAATTAATTTCTGGTTTACAGATCAAAGAGCCTCGCTAACTCCGCTCCTGGATCCTCGGCGCGCATAAAAGCTTCCCCTACCAAAAAAGCATTCACAGCGTTTTCACGCATCAACGTGACATCTTCTTTATTATGAATTGCACTTTCAGTGATTACGATACGATCATCTGGAATCTGCTTTAGCAAATCCAGCGTGTTCTGTAAGTCCACTTCAAAGGTACGCAAGTTACGGTTATTGATACCAACTAATGGCAGCTTTAACAGCATGGCACGCTCTAACTCTTCAGCATCGTGCACTTCCACCAGCACATCCATGTTTAATTCCTGGGCAAGACTGGATAACTCACTTAACTGAACATCATTTAAAGCAGCCACAATTAATAAAATACAATCAGCACCAATGGCTCTCGACTCGTAAACCTGGTAAGGATCAATAATAAAATCCTTACGAATTACTGGTAATGAACAGGCAGCACGAGCCTGTTGTAAATATTTTTCAGAGCCCTGAAAAAAATCGGCATCCGTCAACACAGAGATACAGGCAGCCCCTGCTTTTTCATAAGAAGCCGCAATGTCAGCCGGTTTGAAATTTTCACGCATCACCCCTTTACTGGGCGAAGCTTTTTTAATTTCGGCGATAACGGCAGAGTTACCCGTTTTTATCTTTGCCTTAATGGCATCGGCAAAACCACGCACCCCATCAGCGGCCTCGGCACGTTGACGCATCTCGGGCAAAGCACAATCTAGTTTGCGCTCGGCTATCTCCTCAATTTTCCGAGCTATGATTTTTTTCAAAATGTCGGGGATACTGTTGTTCACAAATTCGTTCTCTTCAGCCAGCATGTTTAATTAAACTTTAGATTAAGAATTAGAAACCTTCACTAACTCATCCAGTTTAGTTTGTGCTGCACCACTGGCGAGCACTTCAGCCGCTTTTTTTACACCAGCAGCCAACGAGTCAGCCAGTCCGGCCACATAAAGCGATGCTCCGGCGTTAAGAACAACAATGTCGCGAGCCGGACCCGGCTCATTTGCCAGCACATTTTTCACAACCGCCAACGACTGTGATGCATTTTCTACTTTTAGTGAGGCTAGATCAGCGCGTTCCAACCCAAAATCTTCCGGCTGAATGGTGTATGACGTCACCGCACCATCCTTTAACTCGGCAACAAATGTTGGCGCACCAATACTGATTTCATCCATGCCATCCTCTGAATGCACTACCAGCACATGGTTACTCCCCAGATTGGCCAACACATGGGCTAATGGCTCCACCAGATCTTTGCTGAACACTCCCAGCAACTGGTTAGGCGCACCAGCCGGATTGGTCAGTGGCCCCAATATATTAAAGATAGTACGTACCGCCATTTCCTTGCGCGGACCAATGGCGTGCTTCATTGCGCCATGATGTTTAGGAGCAAACATAAATCCCACGCCCACTTCATTGACGCACTTCGCCACTTGCTGCGGGTTTATATCCAGATTCACACCCGCAGCTTCCAGCAAGTCTGCACTGCCCGATTTACTGGAAACAGAACGATTACCATGTTTGGCAACCTTGCCACCCGCGGCTGCCACGACAAAACAACTAGCTGTAGAAATATTAAAAGTGCTGCTGCCATCACCACCGGTACCCACAATGTCGACCACGTGTTCGCCGCTAACATCCACTTTGGTGGCCAGTTCGCGCATGACTTGTGCGGAAGCAGTAATTTCCTCAATAGTTTCACCTTTCATGCGCAGACCGATAAGAAACCCACCGATCTGTGCCGGTGTTGCTTCGCCGGTCATGATGGTATTCATCACTGATTGCATATCTTCACGAGAAAGATCTCGATGCTCGGTAACGGCACGAATGGCTGATGGCATATCCATTTTATTTTTTTCCTCCCAGCTTTCTTCCTTCCAAAAAGGTTTTCAACATGTCATGACCATGTTGCGTCAAAATGGACTCAGGATGAAACTGCACTCCTTCAATATCCAGTTCTTTGTGGCGCACACCCATAATCTCGTCCAGCTCGCCCTTCCTTTCACCAGAGGCGATTTCCGTCCACGCAGTCACTTCCAGACAATCAGGCAGACTATTTTTTTCAATCACTAACGAATGATAACGAGTGGCCTCAAAAGGATTTTCAAGACCGGCAAAAACGCCCTGATTTTTATGATGAATCATGGACGTTTTGCCATGCATAATTTCTTTGGCGTGCACAATCTTGCCTCCAAAGGCCTGGCCGATACTTTGATGTCCCAGGCAAACACCCAACAGCGGTACCTTACCTGCAAAATGCTGAATGGCCTCCAACGAAATACCTGCTTCATTGGGTGTGCATGGCCCGGGGGAAATCACAATACGCTCAGGGTTCAGCTTCACCATCTCATCTAAAGTAATCTGGTCATTGCGAACCACATGCACGTCTGCACCCAGCTCACCAAAATACTGCACCAGGTTGTAGGTGAAGGAGTCGTAGTTATCGATCATTAGCAACATATCTTTTCACACATCAACGATGCTCCCCTTTCGTTCCATCCAGACCTGCCTCGGCCAAAGCCACAGCGCGAAACACAGCACGGCCTTTATTCATGGTTTCTTTCCATTCCAGATTAGGCAGCGAATCGTAAACAATACCTGCACCAGCCTGAATATACAGCTTGCCGGATTTAATCACTGCAGTACGAATCGCAATAGCCGTGTCCATATTGCCGTTCCAGCCAAGATAACCCACAGCGCCCGCATACACGCCGCGTTTCACTGGCTCCAGCTCGTCAATGATTTCCATAGCACGAATTTTTGGCGCACC
>JAUVNZ010000314.1 GCA_030599435.1 Gammaproteobacteria bacterium
CGTTCCATTTCAGTATTGAATTTGTTGAAACCAATAACGGCCGGAATGGCCGCGAACAAACCCATGGCTGTTGCCACCAACGCCTCAGCAATGCCGGGGGCCACCATGGCAATAGTGGCCTGCTTAACGTTACCCAGCGCTCGGAACGAATTCATGATGCCCCACACTGTTCCAAAGAGGCCAACATAAGGACTGGTAGAACCGACAGTCGCCAAAAATGACAAATGTAATTCCAGCTTGTCAATCTCGCGCGACAGTGCAACACGCATAGCACGCTGCGACCCATCCAACACCGCTTTGGGATCAATGCCAGCCTGTTTTCGTAATCGCGAAAATTCCTTGAAGCCGGCTTCAAAAATCACGCTCATACCAGAGTCACCATGACGACCTGACGATACCTGACTGTAAAGTTTGGAGAGATCACCACCTGACCAAAATCGTTCTTCAAATGCATCGGCGCGTTCACGAGCTTTAACAAGCATTTTTCGTTTCTGAAATATAATGTTCCACGACATGAGTGAAACAATCAGTAGTAGCAACATCACTAACTGAACCAATACACTGGCATTGGTTATTAATGAAAGGATCGATAGATCAGTTGTCACCTAGAATCTCCTTACGGACAGGGTCTGGAATAGCGTAGGGTCGCATGGATTCGGCATCGAGACAGGCAATTTTAATTTGCCCACGACACAATACCTGATCCGATGAAACTGCTTCGCTCCCCCCTCCCGTCAAAATTGAATTTTTATCTACAACCACTTCCTGCTTAAACGTCAAACTTGCCTTACCGGTTTCCATTATTTCAGCGCTAACTGACAACAACTGATTGAAAAGTGCGGGTTTGAGGTAATCCACCTGAACAGAACGTACTGCAAATATGACACCCTCTTCTTTTATTAACCTGTCCTGTTCCAGGCCCAATGAACGTAGCCATTCGGTGCGCGCTCTTTCCATATATTTAAGGTAATTGGCGTAATACACGACGCCGCCGCTATCGGTATCTTCGTAATACACTCTCACTGGCCAACAAAATTTTGCCGCTAATTCAGTCACTATGGCAATTAACCCCTTCTTATATATGCTTGCGACTTTTCGGCACTTTACTCAATGACACCAACAAACGGAAAAAATTCCAGCGCGCCAGTTTAATCACCCAATTAAATGGACTCAGGATCCGAGAATAAATCTTCCGATGCATCAGCTCGTGTCGGTACTGGCAGACCAAAATATAAATAGGCATTACGAGTAGCCACCCGACCACGGGGCGAGCGCATCAAAAAACCTTGCTGAATGAGGTAAGGTTCCAGCACTTCTTCAATAGTGCCTCGCTCCTCCCCAATGGCTGCTGCAAGATTGTCCACACCTACTGGGCCGCCATCGAATTTTTCAATCACCGCCAACATCAGTTTGCGATCCTGCATATCAAAACCATTTTCGTCCACATCCAGCAAATCCAGAGCCCGGCTGGCAATGTCGGCATTCACTCTACCGTCTGCTTTTACTTCAGCATAATCACGCACCCGGCGCAGCAGACGATTAGCAATACGGGGTGTGCCTCGAGAGCGTTTGGCAATTTCACTGGCACCTGCATTATCCAGATGCACTTCAAGTATGTCTGCGGCACGCTGTACGATATGAGCCAGATCGGAGATCGAATAGAATTCCAGCCGCTGAACAATGCCAAACCTGTCTCTTAAGGGTGAGGTTAACAATCCAGCACGAGTGGTCGCACCCACCAGGGTAAATGGTGGGAGGTCGAGCTTCACCGAACGAGCAGCTGGACCTTCGCCAATCATGATGTCGAGCTGGTAATCCTCCATGGCCGGGTATAACACTTCCTCGACCACCGGCGAGAGACGATGGATTTCATCCACAAATAACACATCATGAGGCTCAAGATTGGTGAGCAAGGCTGCCAGGTCACCAGGGCGCTCCAGTACTGGCCCTGAGGTATGGCGCATATTAACGCCCATCTCAGCGGCAATGATATGCGCCAGGGTCGTTTTGCCCAGCCCTGGGGGTCCAAAAATCAACGTGTGATCCAACGCTTCGCTACGAGCACGAGCCGCAGAGATGAAAATCTCCATCTGCTCAGAAACCTTAGGCTGACCCACATAATCCGTCAGTTTCTTTGGTCGCAGAGCCCTGTCCTGAGCTTCTTCGTGGCCGTCCCGAGAAGTGGCCGTGGGGGCTATAAGGCGGTCGGTCTCAATCATAGGGGGAGTGTACTACACAAGGCGTCTGCTTTTGAGTCGAACTGTTCACCTTATTTTGCCACAGGCTGAAGATTTATAATCCGCCCAAATTTAAAGAACTAGCTTCCATATATAGGTAGCCATACAATGATTCTAAAATTACTGAGAAAAGAAATCTAATATGAAAAACTCCCTCTCCATACTCCTCTTAATACAGGCGTCCTTTGCACTGATTGCCTGTGATTCTGACAAAGGTTCCAGCTCACAGATTGATAACAAAAAATCTGTACCCGTAACTGCAGCCTCAACAGCAACAGAACACGAAATCACCCTGGTCGCAGGCTGTGGTGGTTGCCATGGAACCGATGGTGTTTCCTCAAGATCGGATACACCATTTCTCGCTGGCCAATCAGCAAAATATCTTGAACTCGCTATACGCAGCTATCTTATTACAGACCGGAAACATGAGGTCATGCGCCA
>JAUVNZ010000007.1 GCA_030599435.1 Gammaproteobacteria bacterium
ATTAATACTTCCCGAATTATTTCCAAGATCTATGTTTGCATTATCGCCCGACAGAACACGAGCACCATGCTCATATCGCACGCTGCCTGTGGCATGTGCTCATCCTGACTCTTTATCATCATTCAGCGAATCGGCCGATAATTGTTGGTCACCGCGACCGCCTTTCACTTTACCCTTCAAAAGGTATTGTGAGCCATGTACTTCAAATTTATCAGCAGTGAATTTCATCTCTTTGCTGGCAGAGGCATCGCTTGCTTCGATCAAAACGTTTCTTTCCGATCCTGTTTTTACAGGGCTTGCACATAAACGCCACAAATCTTCCTCTGCTTGTACAGAATATGGGAAAACAGCAAAACTTATCCCAAGTAAAAAAACTGATTTGAAAGCACGCTTTTTATTAGCATTGCATAAACACACAATACTACTTTGCAACGTTTCTAAAATAGTTAGGCGTAGTTCTATAAAAAGTTTAATAAAAAATGCCCCAACCATAATATAAAAGACCATCACTTGTTATTTACCAATACAAAAACTGGAAAATATTTCTCCGAGTAAATCATCGGCAGTCACTTCACCGGTAATCTCACCCAACGCCTGTTGTGCCAAACGTAGTTCTTCGGCCAAAATTTCTCCCGCCGCAAATTCCTGTAATTGTTTTCCGCCTTCTTCAAGGTGCTGGCTTGCAATTGCTAACGCCTCCAGATGACGTCGTCTTGCCATAAACTGTCCTTCGCCACCAGACAAATATCCGACACATTGTTTCAAATGATCTTTGAGTTGTTCAAGGCCTTCTCCAGTTTGTGCAGATACCCGAATTTCCTCTAATTCTGAACTCATTCCAGCGCGCTGTGAGTCAATTTTTACGTTATTGGGTAAATCTATTTTATTCACCACCAATGTCATTGGCGGCCCAGCTTGCTGCAATGACTCTCGCAGAGTTTTTTCCTTTTCGTCAAAGGCCTGGCTAGCATCATGCAACAAAAGAATACGATCGGCACTTTCTATTTCCTTCCAGGCGCGACGCACCCCCTCCTGCTCAACTGGATCTTCACTATCCCTCAATCCGGCCGTATCAATAATATGTAAGGGCAAACCATCGATTTGAATGTGTTCACGTAATATATCTCGCGTGGTGCCTGGCGCACTGGTCACTATCGCTGTTTCCCGCCCTGCCAATACATTTAACAAAGTCGACTTGCCCGCATTAGGGCGGCCAGCAATCACAACCGTCATGCCTTCTCTTAGTAGATTACCTTGCTGTGCAGCCAGTTGGGTTTTTTTCAGCTTTTGCTGAGCCTCAGTTAGCCGAGACTGAACCTGCCCATCTGCAAGAAAATCAATTTCCTCTTCTGGAAAATCAATGGCTGACTCAACGTAGATGCGTAGCTCAGTTATTAAACCCACCAAAACATGCACCTGTTTGGAAAACTCACCCTGCAATGATCGGACAGCGAGACGGGCCGCCTGCTCCGACGCACTATCAATAAGGTCGGCAACGGCTTCCGCCTGGGTCAGATCCATTTTATTGTTGAGATAAGCGCGTTCTGAAAATTCACCGGGGCGTGCGGGCCGCGCCCCCAGCCCATAAACTCTTTTTAGCAGCAGATCCAGCACCACGGGCCCGCCATGCCCCTGTAATTCCAGAACATCTTCGCCGGTAAAAGAGTTCGGTGCAGGAAAATACAGGGCCAGACCAATATCCAGAGTCTCACCGGATTCATCCAGATAAGGCAGGTATTCAGCCTGTCTGGGCGAAGGTATCTGTCCCAGAACTGTTTTTGCTATTTTTGAAGCTAGAGAACCAGACACACGAATGATTCCGATACCGCCTCTACCGGGGGCGGTTGCCAAAGCAGCTATCGTGTCGGTGTTATTTGACTGTGGGGCACCCATCATTCGCCACCAGAGGGAGTGGACTCAAGCCTAACCGGCCTGACCTACAATTTTTTTGGTAATAAAATACTGTTGAGCAATCGACAAAAGGTTGTTGACCACCCAATAAAGCACCAGACCTGCGGGGAAAAAGGCAAAAAATACCGTAAAAATAAATGGCAGTGCCTGCATCACCCTCATCTGCACTGGATCCATAGGTGGCGGATTCAGTTTTTGCTGGGCAAACATACTAATGCCCATCAACAGTGGTAGCACGTAGAACGGGTCTTTTTGTGATAAATCGTCTATCCATAGATAAAATGGCGCTTGACGCATTTCCACACTTTCCAGCAATACCCAGTACAGAGCAATAAAGACGGGAATTTGAACCAAAATAGGCAAACAACCGCCCAAAGGATTAATTTTTTCTTCTTTGTAGATCTTCATCGTTGCCTGGCTCATTTTTTGCCGGTCATCACCATAACGCTCTTTAAGGATTTTAAGTTTTGGTGCTAATCGGCGCATGTTGGCCATGCTTTTGTAACTGGCAGCAGACAATGGGAAAAATATCAGTTTGAGCAGAATTGTAATGGCAATAATCGCCAGTCCCCAGTTACCCACTACGCCATTAATCCTGGACATCAGCCAAAACAGAGGTTTAGACAAGATATCCAGTACACCGTAATCAACGGTCAGGCGTAAGTTAGGCTCAATCTCTTCCAGACGAATTTGGTCTTTGGGGCCGGTATAAAGTTTGGTTTCAAAATGAATGCTACTACCGGGCGCTACACTGCGTTCTTCACTGGACATACCCAACATATAACGGCCATCAGCGAGGGCTTTGGTGTAGAAATGGTTGGCTTCATCGGCGGCCGGAATCCACGCACCCAGGAAATAATGCTGCAACATAGCGACCCAACCACCCTTGTTGTAGCTTTGTTCCGGCTTCCAGTTTGCCATTTCACTAAATTCAATCTTTTCGTAAGGATCCCAGGTGCTCGAGACAACACCACCCGTATAGGTATAAATAAAATATGACTCACGAGCCATTTCGGTGCGCTGAAACTGGCGATAAACTCGTCCTGTCCAAATCTTTTGTGTTGTGTTCTGAACTTCAACGTCCAGATCGATGACAAAACTGCCCCGATGGAAAATATAAGTTTTGATAACCTTAAGTCCATCCTCTCCATTCCAATGCAAACGTACCTTGAGCTCATCTTTGCCATCAACTAGCTGGTAATTAGTTTTATCTGCAGAAAACATGGCATGGTGATCAGGTGCTGAACCCTGAGAAGCCAACAAGCCGGATTGTGCAACGAACACATTAGGCAATCGATTATTTAATAACTGAAACGCTTCATCAGGTTTATTTAATGCGACAGAGTATGTCGGCAAGCTAACTCGGGTAATTTCACCACCGACAGAATTGATTTCTACATTTAAACGATCGGTTTTCACAAAAAGCTGTTGCCCAAGCAAGGTGCCGCTGGTTTGTTCTGCGGTCACACCTGTTAAATCGGCTGGCTTTGAAGTCAATGAAATTGTTGGTGCTGATTTAGGAACATCTGGAACATCAGCTGCATAGTTGGGCGCAGCATTAGTACCAGTTGTCTGCTGACTGGATGTCTCTTTACTTATATGAGGGCTTAAACCAGGACCAGGGACAGCTGCGGATAATTCGGATACCGCTTCAGAATCAGCGAGACGCGCCTGGTATTCTTGAGACTCTTCCTGCCATGCGCTATATATAAGCAACAAAATCAGGGAAAAAGCTATAAACAGAATGAGTCTTTGATTATCCATTTTTATTTGGTATTAACGTTACTTACTTTTTAAAAAATTAGATTTAAAGATTTATGTCTTACTTATAAATGGTAATTGCTAACCGTAACTACTCTCCACACGATCGGCACTTCTTTCTTCGACATAAACCATTGCTTAAGCTTTCTTCAGCATCTATTTCAGGTACGGGATCTTCTCCGCCTTCATGCCAGGGATGGCAACGGCTTAAACGTTGTACTGCAAGCCAGCACCCTTTAAAAACTCCGTGACGCTGCACAGCAATCTGTGCATAACTGGAACAAGTTGGATAAAACCTACAGTGCTGGCCAATTAATGGACTGATCAAATACTGATAGCCACGTATAACTAAAACCAAAAATTTACGCACTGTTTTTTACTCGCGCCCAATGTCCATTTAGTGAATCAAACAATTCCATGTTTTCCATCTGCTTTACTCCTTTTTTACACATTACAATGACATCCATGCCACACAAATCTTGTTGATGTCGACGAAAACTTTCACGCACAATACGTTTAATGCGATTCCTATCAACGGCTCTGTTTAAAACACGTTTACTGATAGCCATTCCTAAACGGGCATCATTAAAATTATTTTGGCGCGCCAACAAAGTCCAGTTTTGGTCTGATGAACGGCTAGTATTGTCGCGAAACACGGTTTGAAAATCCCGGCTACTTAAAAGCCGAACATGACGTGGAAATGTATAACCTTCCTTAATCAAAACCGTGGTCAACTCTAGATAGCACAGCTACATGCAGAACAACTTCTTCATGCCCTCTTACACCCGGCCAGGATATGCATGCAAAAATGCAGCAATGAGGACACTTTATTATTCGTTTAATCTCGTTCTACGTGGAAATTTTACGCAGAAAGACGCTTGCGGCCTTTTGAGCGACGAGCATTGATAATTCTACGACCTGCTTTGGTAGCCATACGTGCTCGAAAGCCATGGGTACGTTTACGGCGGAGATTGCTGGGTTGAAATGTTCTTTTCATTGTACTGTCCGTCTCATTTTATCGGCCCCCCAAAGGGATACCGAAACTGGTAAAAAGCGGCGCAGAATACTGCGAAAAAGCCCGCCATGTCAAGCCATTAGACGATTTCCACGAAAACAAAAATATTTGTCCACGGGTGTGGATAACTTTTTCTGGCGGGAGTAGACTCGTTGTCCTCACGCGAACCTGACATTGCCGCCCCGGACGGCCTTTCAGCCCAATAATAGTCGCGGAGCCAATAATAATTACTGTTTTAGGGGAATTTCCTTGTCAACGTGGCAACAATGTCTGGATCGCCTTGAATCTGAACTCACCATTCAGCAATTCAATACCTGGATCCGGCCTTTACAGGCCACTGAGGACGAGTCCTACCTGCGCCTGCTGGCGCCCAACCAATTTGTGCTGGATTGGGTCGATAATCGACTCCTGGCGAGAATAAACGAAGTACTACAGGAAATTGGCACTAAAGACTCCAGCCTGACGGTAAAGCTGGAAATTGGCGCCAAAAACCCCATCAATACTGGGCAAAATCAGGCTTCTGGCAGGGATGTACGGCGTAACAGAGATATCAGTAGCAGCGTGGCCCACAATAGCAGTTTAAATACCAAAGCAAACTTTGATAATTTTGTTGAAGGCAAATCAAACCAGTTAGCCAGAGCCGCCGCTTTTCAGGTCGGCGAAAATCCTGGCGGCCCTTACAACCCGCTCTTCATTTACGGTGGTGTTGGTCTGGGTAAAACCCACCTCATGCATGCTGTTGGTAACCTGATTGTGCAAAAAGACCCATCTGCAAAGGTTGTTTATCTTCATTCAGAACGTTTTGTACAAGACATGGTAAAAGCCTTACGCACTAACGCCATTGATGAATTTAAACGTTATTACCGCTCTGTAAATGCTTTATTAATAGACGATATTCAGTTTTTCGCGGGTAAAGAACGCTCCCAGGAAGAATTTTTCCACACCTTCAATTCTCTGCTCGAGGGCCAACAACAAATCATTCTTACCTGCGATCGTTACCCCAAAGAAGTTTCCGGCCTTGAAGAACGACTAAAATCTCGCATGGGCTGGGGGCTTACCGTTGCTATCGAGCCCCCCGAACTAGAAACACGTGTTGCTATTCTCTTATCAAAAGCCTTACAGTTTGGTATTGATTTACCTCAGGAAGTCGCTTTTTTTATCGCTAAACGTATTCGCTCTAACATTAGAGAGCTCGAAGGGGCTTTACGTCGTGTTACCGCCAACGCTAATTTTACCGGTCAACCCATTACTGTGGATTTCACCAAACTGGCTCTGAAAGATTTGATTGCAGTACATGACAAACTCATCACCATCGAAAATATTCAGAAAACAGTGGCAGAGTATTTTAAGATTCGTGTTTCTGACTTACTATCAAAGAAACGTACGCGGTCTATTACCAGGCCAAGACAAATTGCCATGTCAATGGCCAAAGAACTCACTAACCATAGCCTTCCAGAGATTGGTGATGCCTTTGGTGGCCGAGACCACACAACTGTTTTACATGCATGCCGTAAAATTGAAGAACTAAAAATAAGCGAACCGCGTATTATGGAGGATTACTCTAACTTGATGAGAACACTGTCAAGTTAAGTCTTCAAAATACCAACAATTACCGACGGTTTACCTTAAACGAGATTGGTTAAAAGCGGTCAAAAAACTGGTTTACAGGGGCTGTTAACTTTTTGTTAAGAACATGTCAGTTTAATAAGGATAAATTGTGGATAAACCCTTCTAACAACACAACCGGGGTGATATTCACAATTTATCCACAGCTTAATCTGGTGTTTTTACAAGGTTTATAAACGGTTTATTATACAAAGTAACTTATTGATAATTATAAATAAAAACCTGTTATCCACAGATGTGTGTAACCCTAATAATAATAATAATAAGTTATTATTTATATATTTAATTAAATAAGAGAGCACGGGACATAACAATGAAATTTTCTATCAAAAGGGAAGATATTCTTAAACCACTTCAAACCATTGTCGGTGTCGTAGAACGTCGACAAACGTTACCAGTGTTATCAAACATTTTAGTGGTGGTAAAAAATAAGGTCCTGGCTATGACAACCACAGATCTGGAAGTCGAAATGGCATCCAGAACACCACTTGAATCTGCTGAAGATGGAGACATCACAATCCCAGCACGTAAATTTGTAGATATTTGCAGAGCTTTGCCCGACGATGCTGATCTAACGATTATGCTCGATGAAGAAAAAGAACGTGTCACAGTTCGCTCTGGTAAAAGTCGATTTAACCTCGCTACATTGCCAGTCTCCGATTTTCCTGGGCTTGAAGAAATAAAAGCACAATTTACATTCAGCCTGCCACAAAAAGCATTAAAGCGACTCATTGAAAAAACCAGTTTTGCCATGGCACAGCAAGATGTGCGCTATTACCTCAATGGCCTTTTACTGGAGATTAGTGATGGCATACTACGCTCCGTTGCGACTGATGGGCATCGGTTGGCCTTGTGTACACATGAGTGTGATGTTCATCCAGATGAGACACTACAGCTCATTGTGCCGCGAAAGGGCATTATGGAGCTGGTCAAATTGTTAGAAGACAGCGATGAGCTTGTTGAGGTTCAGGTCAGCAGTAATCACGTAAAAATGAGCCTGAATGACTTTGTTTTTACCTCAAAATTAATTGATGGTCGTTTTCCAGATTATGAGCGAGTCATTCCCAAAGACTCTGACAAAAGCATCGTTGCAAACCGAGAATTGATTCGACAGGCTATGGTACGTACCTCTATTTTGTCCAATGAAAAATATCGCGGCATACGTCTTCGTCTGCAAAACGATTTGTTGCAGGCTCAGGCTAATAATCCCGAAATGGAAGAGGCTGAAGAAGACATCGAAGTCAATTACCAGGGCTCTGAGCTAGAAATTGGCTTTAATGTTAGCTACTTACTGGATGCTCTCGGTGCAGCAACGGAGGAAACTGTGGTCCTCGAACTAGGAGATTCTAACAGTAGCTGCGTAATACATCCTCAGAACGACCAGAGTTGTACCTACGTTATTATGCCTATGCGGCTGTAGCCCCCCAACCAGGAAAACAGGCAGGCACAACAGGCCAATGGCCATCGTACAGTTAGAGGTTAACGGACTTAGAAATCTCAATGATGTCAATATTGAGCCCAGTCAGGGCTTTAATTTCATTATTGGCGACAACGGTAGCGGCAAAACCAGTCTGCTTGAAGCCATCCACTGCCTGGGTCGTGGCAAATCTTTTCGAAATCACAAAACCAACAAACTAATACATGTGGAAAGCGATGCTTTCACTGTTATTGGCAAAATCGCGCAAAAGGACAGGAAACATACCGTTGGTATGCAGCGCAGTCGCCAGGGCAGCCAGATCAGGCTATCAGGCAAACCTATAGGCTCACTCTCTGAATTAACACAAATTCAACCCATTGCCCTGTTGGAGCCCGGTCTGCACAAATTAGTTGAAGAGGGACCCGAATACCGCAGGAAATTCATGGACTGGGGTGTGTTTCACGTGGAACCCACATTTGGCTCAATCTGGCGCACATTTCGTCGTGCATTAGCACAACGCAACGCCGCGCTTCGGGACAGGTGGCCGCGTAAGGCCACAGAACAGTGGGATAAAGAGCTTGCGGTTGCCGCGGAAAACCTTGATGAGACAAGAAACCAGTATCTGGAAGCCTTAAAAGTCTTTATCGAGCAAAAAATAAGGTGCTTCGAGGGTTTGCCCGAGGTGGGTGTTTCTTATCAACGAGGCTGGCGGGAAGGTTTAAGTTATCCAGACTATCTGGCAGCGCAGTATGATTCCGATAAGGAGAGAGGGTTTACCCAGTTTGGGCCCCACCGGGCAGACATGCGGCTGCGTGTTGAGGGCCTTGACGCCAGAGACGTATTATCGCGTGGCCAGCAAAAGCTTTTAGTGGCAACCCTCGTATTGGCTCAGTGTCAGCAAATGGCCAGCCAGGACACATCCACGATCATTCTAGTGGATGATTTACCCGCAGAACTCGATTCTGACAAACGTAAAGCCTTGTTGGGTGCCCTGGAAAATACGGGCGCCCAAATTTTCGTAACGGGTACCGAAAAGGACTTGTTTGAGGGCGCAGATTTTTCCCAGGCTGGAGTGTTTCACGTGAAACAGGGCAGGGTTAAAACGCTGGTTTAATTACGTCCTCAGGCTCTGTTTTAAGGCCTGTTGTGAGCACCTGTGGGGCAAAGAATGGTATACTCTGTCGATTGTTTTACGGAGATTGGCATGCCTAAAGAAAATTCCTACGATTCCTCTAAAATCAAAGTCTTAAAGGGCCTGGATGCGGTAAGAAAACGCCCCGGAATGTACATTGGGGACACCGATGATGGCACCGGATTACACCACATGGTGTTTGAAGCCGTGGACAATTCTATTGACGAGGCGCTGGCTGGATTTTGCTCAGAAGTGACCGTGACAATCCACGGAGACGGCTCCCTCTCTGTGACTGATAATGGTCGCGGTATACCGGTGGATATTCACGAGGAAGAGGGCCGTTCTGCTGCAGAAGTCATTATGACCATACTCCATGCCGGTGGTAAATTTGATGACAACTCCTACAAAATTTCCGGCGGACTGCATGGCGTGGGTGTTTCTGTGGTGAATGCGCTATCAGAGATCCTGAAATTGACCGTATGGCGCGATGGTAATGCCCATTTTCAGGAATATCACAATGGTGATCCAGTAAAACCGTTAGAAGTGACGGGTACTACCGACCGTACGGGTACCGAGATTAGATTCAAGCCGAGCACCGCAATTTTTAGCGACACAGAATTCCATTACGATATTTTGGCCAAACGCTTACGGGAACTGTCATTTCTCAATTCCGGCGTACGTATTGTGCTCGCCGACGAGCGTAGCGATAAAAGCGATATATTCGAGTACAAGGGCGGTATTGGCGCCTTTGTTGAGCATCTCAATCGCAATAAAACCCCGCTGCACCCCAATGTGTTCTACTTCAACACCGAAAAAGAGGGCACTACGGTTGAGGTAGCCATGCAGTGGAACGATTCTTACCAGGAAAATATTTTCTGCTTCACCAATAACATCCCCCAGCGAGATGGAGGAACCCATTTGGCGGGATTCCGTAGCGCGCTAACACGCACGTTAAACCAGTACATTGAGGGCCTGGGTGCAGCTAAAAAGGCCAAAGTACAGACTTCAGGCGATGATGCCCGTGAAGGCCTCACCGCAGTTTTATCAGTCAAGGTGCCCGATCCCAAGTTTTCCTCTCAAACCAAGGACAAACTGGTGTCATCTGAAGTGAAGGGCATTGTGGAGTCGGCCGTGTCCGAGAAATGCCAGGAATTTCTGCTGGAAAACCCCTCAGAAGCCAAAGCGATCGTGTCAAAGATACTGGACGCCGCTCGAGCACGCGAGGCTGCCCGCAAGGCACGGGAGATGACACGTCGTAAGGGCGCTCTTGATGTCGCTGGCTTGCCCGGTAAATTGGCAGATTGTCAGGAAAAAGACCCGGCTTTATCCGAATTGTTTCTGGTGGAGGGTGATTCTGCCGGTGGTTCGGCCAAACAGGGCCGTGATCGCCGTACACAAGCCATTTTGCCGTTAAAAGGCAAGATTCTTAATGTTGAAAAAGCCCGTTTTGACAAAATGCTGTCGTCAATCGAAGTGGGGACCCTGATTACTGCTCTTGGCTGCGGTATCGGCCGCGAGGAATTTAATCCCGATAAACTACGATATCACCGCATTATTATTATGACGGACGCTGATGTTGATGGCTCACACATCCGTACTTTGTTGCTGACATTTTTTTACCGTCAAATGCCCGAGCTGATTGAGCGTGGCCATATTTATATTGCTCAGCCTCCCTTATACAAGGTTAAAAAGGGTAAGCAGGAACGTTATGTCAAAGATGATGCTGAGCTTAATGAATATTTACTGCAATCGGCACTGGAAAATGCTGGACTTCATGTCAGTGTTGATAGCCCGGCAATTGCTGGAACCACCCTGGAAACCCTGGCACAGCAATATTTGTCAGTAAAAGCGACCATTAATCGGCTTTCCAGTCGCTATCACAGCGAATTACTGGAAAAAATCGTTTTTATGCCTGCGTTCTCCGTAGAGCAACTTCAGGATAAAAAAGCGGCGGAATCCTGGTTCGGTGAACTAATTAATCGTCTTAATGCTGATGACAAATCAGCGACTCGTTTTGAGTTAACGCTAGAGGAAGACACAGAGCACAGTAGCTGGCTGGCCAAAGTTAATGCCATCAGTCATAACGTTGGCAATGAGCGTACGATAACCAGCAATTTTTTTGCATCCAGCGAGTATCAAAGTTTAGTGGCTTTGGGTGAACAGCTCACTAACCTGCTGGAAGAGGGAGCATTTGTGCAGCGCGGTGAACGCAAAGCTGAAATCGCCAGCTTTAAAGAAGCGTTGAACTGGTTGATGAGTGAAGCCCGCCGAGGACAACACATCCAACGCTACAAAGGTCTGGGTGAGATGAATCCTGACCAGCTATGGGAAACCACACTTGATGTTCAGGCGAGACGGTTATTGCAGGTGCAAATAGAAGATGCAGTGGCTGCTGACGAGGTTTTTACCACGCTAATGGGTGATCAGGTGGAACCACGTCGGGAATTCATTGAAAGTAACGCATTGCAAGTTGCAAACCTGGATGTGTAAAAGCACCTGCTTTATAAAATAATAAAGACCGAACAAGGCGTAACCTGTTGATTATTATATGTTTTTAAGCCTACCGTGGATAATTAATTAATAAAAAGCTGGTGCTTATCCTCGGTTCTTGCCTGAAATTAAATCAAGCCTTAGCATTACGTTTGTTTTGCATCCCAATTTAACCCTGTAAACACCATTAAGGACTGAAGTGATGACCGATGTTGTCCGTATCGCTACTCGTAAAAGCCCGCTAGCTCTCTGGCAGGCAGAATTTGTACGAGACAGTTTGCTGGCGTTAAGCCCGGACCTTAAAGTGGAACTGGTAAAGATGGTTACCCAGGGCGACAAGATTCTGGACACTCCCTTGGCCAAGGTCGGGGGTAAAGGCCTGTTTGTAAAAGAGTTAGAAGTCGGCATGTTGCAGGGTGATGCGGATATTGCTGTGCATTCCATGAAAGATGTGCCGGTGGAATTTCCCGAAGGTTTACACCTTGCAGTAATTTGTGAACGAGAAGATCCACGTGACGCGTTTGTATCCAACGAGTATGAAAGCATAGAAGATTTACCCGAAGGCGCAAAAGTGGGTACATCCAGTTTGCGTCGCATGTGCCAAATCCGAAACTGGCGCCCTGACCTGGAAATTCTGGATTTACGCGGTAATGTAAATACTCGTCTACGTAAACTTGATGAGGGAGAGTACGACGCTATTATTCTTGCCTGCGCTGGGCTCAAGCGGTTAGGTTTCGAAAATCGTATTCGCACTCACCTTGATCCGGGCTTTAGCTTACCTGCTATTGGGCAGGGCGCTGTGGGTATTGAATGCCGTAGTGATGACAATTTTATCAACGAGCTGATTGCACCGCTTAACCATGCTGCTACTCGGACTCGAGTACTGGCTGAGCGAGCCATGAATTATCGTCTTGAAGGGGGTTGTCAGGTACCTATCGGTGGATATGCAGAATTAGACGGCGATACCCTGTTAATTAGGGGTTTGGTTGGTCGCCCGGATGGAACAGAAATGGTGCGAGGGGAAATTGCTGGTCGTGCAGATGAAGCAGAATATCTGGGCACCACTTTGGCCGAAGATTTACTGGCGCGAGGAGCGGGTGATATTCTAAAAGAAGTTTATGACCAAAGTTAAAGACAATGCGTACCGCAACTAGCTTAGCCATATGGGTTCCGTGGTGAACACCAGCCTGAATGGGCTCACTGTTGTGAATACGCGCCCAGCACATCAGGCTGAATCGTTATCTCAATTAATCAGCCAGGCTGGTGGCAAACCAATTGAATTCCCAGTTTTAGAAATCTCTCCACCGATAAAATCCGAATTTCTTCAAACACAGCTGTCTACACTTAACGAAGCGGACCTCGCAATTTTTATTAGTGCCAATGCCGTTGATGCGGCAATGGCACTTCTTGGGGGAGCTGAGCTTTGGCCAGAGAATGTAACCATAGCCTCTGTTGGCCGTGCAACTTCATTAAAAATAAAAGAGTATGGACTGGTAGCAGAGTTAACTGCTCCGACGCCCTTTAATAGTGAAGCCCTGTTAACCACGCCAGAGCTGGGCAATTTATCTGGTAAGAGCATCAAAATATTTCGGGGTGAAGGTGGTCGGGGCTTGTTGGGTGATACTCTACGTTCACGTGGTGCCAATGTAGACTATATAGAGTGTTATCGTCGTTTGATCCCAGACAGTGATACGACAGTTTTGACTCAGTGTTGGGATGAAAAACGTAACCCGATAATTGTGGTGACCAGCAATGAAGGACTGTCTAACTTATCTAAAATGGTAGCCAGTGATTATCAGCAAAATTTGTTAACATCACCATTAGTGGTAGTGAGTGAGCGTGCAGTGAGGCTGGCTGGTGAACTTGGATTCGAAAAAAAGCCAGAGTTAGCAACTACTGTTAGTAACGAAGCAATTGTTGAAGCGATTCAGCATATGCTTAACCGAAATTGACACAACCGAAATTGACACAACCAACATCAGGCGTCATCCAATAATAAAAAACACTATGACTGATAAACCGGACAAAGCTAAACAGGAACCATCCGAACAGAAAAAAAAGGAGGACGAAGCTCCTGTTGAAGAAAATTCGTCGCTTGCTGTTAAATCAGACGCAAAAAACGCGAAAGAAGATAAAAAGAGAAAAACAAAAGTTAAACTTAAAAAAGAAAAACAGCCTTTATCAAAAACAGCGCTACTTGCTTTATTGGTTTCAATAATTATTGGTGCCGCTCTGGCTTATGAGTACTTTTTATTATTAGACCAGCAACAATTAATCGAAAAGCTTTCCAACTCTAAAAATAGCTTAAAACAGGAAATTAGCGATACGAAACAAGCTTTAAATAGTGAAACACGTGCAAGGGAAAAAATCGTAGCTGATTTTGGTTCGTTTAAAGTCGCTATGGAAGCACTGGCTACCAAACTGGGCCGTACTTCAAATGAATGGCGCCTGGCAGAAATTGAATACCTTTTAACAATAGCCAACCATCGTATTACTTTGGCACATGATCTTGTTACCGCAATGGCTATATTTGAAACCGCTGACCAACGTATTAAATCGTTAGGCGATCCGGCTTTACTGAAAATTAGAAAATCAATTAAGGACGAATTGGTGTCGTTACATGCAGTTCAACAACCCGATTTCGCTGGAATGGCTTTGAGTATAGGCAGTTTGGCTTCGGAAGTAGAAAATTTACCACTGATTGATAAAGAACGTGTGGCGGTAGCAACCGGGCAAATAAAAGACCAGGCACCAGAAAGCTGGCAAGATATACCCGCTGCGGTATGGAAAGATATCAAAAGTTTGGTGGTAGTTCGGCGCCATCAAAAAGCCACTGAACCATTGCTGCCACCAACTGAGTCATGGTTTTTATATCAGAATCTTCGTTTAAAGCTGGAACAGGCTCGCCTGGCGCTTTTGCGTCGTGATACAGCCTTATTTCATCAAAACCTCAAAGAAGCGGATGCCTGGCTGAAAACATTTTTTAACGAAGAGTCTTCCAGTGTGATCAGTGCAGTGAAAAAACTATCGGTACTGATACAGGTTGATTTACAACCTGCCATACCGGATGCGAGTGGCTCATTGCTTCAATTGCGCAGTTTATTGGCCGAGCGTGGAGTAAAAATTGGCAGAAAATAAACTAAACAATAGTTTTGCCCGTAGATACAACCCATAACTATTGTCCATAACAAGAGTTAAACAGGAACGCGGCTAACGTATGAAATTACTTGTCACAGTATTAGCTACCCTGATTATTGCTGTCAGCATTGCCTTATTGGCCATGGATAATCCTGGTTATGTTCTTGTTGCCGTCGGCCCCTGGACTGTTGAAACCACGTTGGTACTTGTGGTGATTGTGACGATATTAGTTTTTTCGGCAATTTATTACTCCATTCGTTTTTTCTCACGCATGCTGGGCGTACCGGATGGAGTTCGACATTGGCGCAAACGTCGGCGTGAACGTAAAGCAATGCTGTCATTAACGCGGGGTTTGATTGATCTTGCCGAAGGCCATTGGAAAAACGCCGAAAAACAACTCCTTAAATACGTTAATGACGGCCATGCTCCTCTATTAAATTATTTGGCAGCAGCGCGTGCCGCACAGGCGCAGGGCGCAGACCAACGCCGTGATAATTATCTGAAGCAAGCACATGAAAGCATTTCAGGCGCTGATATTGCCGTGGGTTTAACGCAGGCTGAACTCCAGCTTCAGCATCATCAACTAGAGCAAGCATTGGCAACATGTCGTCACCTGCAACAACTGGCACCAAATCATGCACAGGTTATAAAAGTACTCGCAACACTATATGTAGAGCTTGCAGATTGGGAGCATTTGTTGGAACTAATGCCCTCACTTCGAAAAAGAAAAGTGTTCTCAGACGAAGAAATCGAAAGTTTAAGCCGTAAGGCTTATCTGGAGTTGCTAAATTCAGCAACGGCTAACAAAAAAAATACTGAACAATTAAAAAATTGCTGGAATCAAATCCCTAAACACTTTCGTGAAAACGAAGAAATTCTGCTTAATTATGTACATCGGCTTGTTGACCTTGGAGAAACAGTCCTACTGGAGCCGCTCATTCGAACTGCTATAAATAATCATCGCAGTGAAGCATTGGTGTATTTCTATGGCCTGGTAGATGGTGTGGATAGTAGTCATCAATTATCAATGGCTGAGTCGTTGTTAATTGGGCATGAAAATGATGCTGTAACTTTATTAACGGTTGGCCGATTGAGTTTGCGCAATAAATTATGGGGTAAGGCGCGTAGTTATCTAGAAGCGAGCATCAGCACCCATCCGAGTGTTGAGGCTTATAATGAATTGGGTAATTTACTGGAAAATCTTGGCGAACATGATCTTGCTTCGAAATGTTTTCGGGATGGTTTACGACTAGCACCAGGTTGCGAACACAGTGTGCCCGTTGTTATAGAAAGTGTTATAGAAAGCGTTTTGGACAGGGTGACGAAGAATGTAACAGAGAGTGTTATAGAGGGTGCTATTGGTAAAGTGGTGGCAGTGTCTGAGCCTGAAAAGACTTAACGTTTTGAAGTTTTATTTGCTTGTTGATTTTGGTGTCTGATACTCAAAGGCATCAGAAAAATAATTTTCTTCTGTTAGTCCTTTCGTTTTAAAAGCATCAAAGATTGCGCTTACCATGATTGGCGGACCGCTGGCATATACATCAAAGTCCGAAAACCCCTCAGGAAAATCCTCCAGGACAGCTTCATGTACGTAACCGGTACGAGATTCTTCAGCTTCTCCAGCCGAAGGTTTGGATAACACGGGTACAAAATGAAAGTTCGGGATGTGTTTAGCCCACTTATGCGCGAGATCAGCTAAATACAAATCTTTGTGATCACGTACCCCCCAATATAAATGCATGGGCAGATCAACGTTTTCAGCCAGTATGTGTTCAATAATGCCTTTTATAGGCGCAAAACCCGTGCCGCCTGCCACAAAAATCATCGGCCGATGGTGGTCTTCGCGCAGAAAAAAACTACCATGGGGCCCTTCGATTCGTAGAATGTCTTTTTCCTGTAGTTCATCACAAACATAACCAGTAAAGTCGCCGCCATCTACATGACGGATATGCAGTTCAATGTAGGCGTCATCATGTGGAGCATTAGCAATAGAAAAGCTACGTTTGCGGCCATCTTTTAAAAGGATGTCGACATATTGTCCAGCCAGGAATTGAAGTCGTTCACTATCGGGTAATTTTAAATACAGGCGGACCACATCATCAGCGAGGAATTCTTTTTTATGCACCTTAGTGGGCATTATTTTTATTTCGATATCCGCCGCCGCAGATATTTCGTTTACCTCAATAGTTAAATCAGACTGAGCGTGTGCCTGGCAAAATAATGCCAGCCCGTTATCAATATCGTCTTCACTCAATGCCACTGGTTTATTCGTGCCATAATCGACTTCACCGGAAAGTAGCTTGCCTTTACAGGAACCGCAGCCACCATTACGGCAACCATAGGGAAAGGCATAACCTTGTCGGAGTGCAGCATCCAGGACGGATTCACCTTCCTCAACCTGGAATTGATGACCGCTGGGTTTAACAAGGACCGAATAACTCATGAATCTTGACTATACCTGTCAGCTATAAAATTAAGGTTGGCGATTATGCGGGAAAAACAGGCAGTTAAACACCCATGAACTCTGCGTTTATTATTGGCTGTGGCGATATTGGCCAGCGAGTTGCAAGTCTTTGTCAGAAAAAAGGCGCCACTGTTTATGGCCTGGCTCGCAGTATTGAAAGCGTAAATCGTTTACAGGCACAGAATATCAATCCAATTCAGGGTGATTTGAGTCAGCCAGGTTCGTTGCCGGGTGCTTTTAGTGACAATGTCGAGTGTATTAGCGGCGCAGTTGTCTATTATTTTGCCCCCCCGCCAGCCGAAGGTGTCACCGACCCATACATGCATAATTTTCTCGAGGCGCTGTCTAAAGATAGTCTGTCAGGCAATCCCCCAGCCAAAATCATACTTATCAGCACCACCGCGGTTTATGGTGATTGTCAGGGAGAATGGATCACCGAAGAACAGCCCGTTAATCCCCAAAC
>JAUVNZ010000355.1 GCA_030599435.1 Gammaproteobacteria bacterium
GGATAATCCGCGTATCATGATGCAAAGGTTGCGTCGCCTATTTAACCGAGCGCGGCCTAATGAAGTAGAGATGAACATATTGCGTGGAATTTTAACGGCAGCGCTAAAGCCCAGGAAAAGGCCTAGAAAGTAGGCCCAGAAAGTGAGTACAGGAACAGGACACCATGTTTAAGCAGATTCGAGAAGATATTCGTTGCGTATTTGACCGCGATCCAGCGGCACGTAACGCTTTTGAGGTACTTACCACGTACCCAGGTCTGCACGCGTTGCTGTTTCATCGTTTGGCTCATGCCATATGGAAGTTGGGGCTACGCTGGTTAGCGCGGGTTATTTCAGCGCTTGGTCGCTGGCTAACAGGTATTGAAATTCATCCCGGTGCGAAAATCGGCCGACGATTTTTTATCGACCATGGCATGGGTGTGGTGATTGGTGAAACCGCCGAAATTGGCGACGATTGCACGCTCTACCATGGGGTCACTCTGGGCGGAACTAGCTGGGAGAAAGGGAAACGCCATCCTACATTGGCCAACAATGTCGTGGTGGGTGCAGGCGCCAAGGTATTGGGGCCTATTCTTCTGGGTGAGGGGACCCGTATTGGATCCAATGCCGTGGTGGTAAAAGACGTGCCCGAAGGCGCCACTGTAGTGGGTGTGCCAGGGCGTATTGTGGGTGCTAGCCGTCCCCCCGCGGATAAGCAGCGTCACGCGACGGCCAAAAAAATGGGCTTCGATGCCTATGGTGCTACCAGTGATGCGCCTGATCCGGTGGCCAATGCCATTAATAGTATCCTTGATCACGTGCATGGGATGGATGCCAAAATGGATGCCATGTGCCAGTCAGTTAAACGACTGGATGCAGAATTCAGCGATATTAAGGTTCCTGACCTGGGAGATTGCGGAATAGATGCTGGCGATGGTGGAGAATTCACTGAACCTGATCGTGCCGAGCCCGGCATTTCAACCAAAGATAAATAACCCCTTTATCTCCTATAGCCCTAGTTTTACTCTGGGATAGGAATTATACTTGACTACTGTGGTCGGATACTTATAATAACCGAGAGAAATACTTGGTTATTATTGGTCTCTGGTTATATAGTAGAGAGTCAGAATGCAAAATTTATAAATCCCTATGCTTTTAGTGTGCTATATTAAGATGTATATTAAAAGCATGTATTATACCAGGATCGAGGTGACATTATGAGATTAACAACTAAAGGTCGCTACGCAGTGACCGCAATGCTTGATTTGGCACTGAACGCCACAGAAAAACCTATTACGCTGGCAGATATCTCACAGCGTCAGGGTATTTCCCTTTCCTATCTTGAGCAGCTGTTTTCGCGTATGCGTAAACAGGGGCTGGTTTCAAGTGCCCGTGGACCAGGTGGTGGGTATCGCTTAAGCCGAGATGCCAATGACATTAATATTGCACAGGTGATCGAAGCAGTGGATGAAAAGGTTTCGGTGACTCGTTGCGAGGGTCGGGGCGACTGCGATAATGGTGATCCATGCTTGACGCACGAACTTTGGTGCAATTTGAGCGACCAGATTTATGGTTTCCTGAATGGCATATCTCTGGGTAATTTGCTGGAAGAGCAACATGTTAAAGATGTAGCGGCACGCCAGGAACAAAGGGTACAGGAACAGCGAATAGCCGAGGCCTCCTAACCAGAGTGTCTACATAGAGCCTAACTATTGACCAAGAAACAGAGCCAATAATTATGTCTGGCAGTTCTGAAAACAGGCATATGGATAACGTCGATATGGACTCCATATACCTGGACAACAACGCAACCACACTCATCGATGAGCGGGTGCTGGAAGTCATGATGCCGTATCTCAAAGGGCATTATGCAAACGCATCCAGTGGTCACCGATTAGGTCGCGAGGCACGTGCAGCGATTGATGTTGCCAGAGGGCAAGTAGCTGCATTCGTCAATGCCCATCCCTCACAAGTTGTGTTTACCAGTGGCGGCACCGAAGCAAACAACATGGCGGTGAAGGGAATAGCTGCACGTTTGTCGCCTGGGTTGATTGCGGTAAGTGCAGTGGAACACAGTTCGGTGAGCGAGCCGGCTGAAGCACTACAAAAAAATGGTTGGTCAGTGGCAAAAATTGCCGTTGATCATTCAGGTCAAATTGATAAAGCATCATTGTCTTCAATTGTTAGTCAGGCACCGAAAATAATGGCGGTGATGATGGCCAACAATGAGACCGGAGTCGTGCAAAATATAA
>JAUVNZ010000176.1 GCA_030599435.1 Gammaproteobacteria bacterium
GATTACTGACCTGTCTGCAATATCCAGTTTATTTGTTATTTCGCATGCAACCTCTATGGCATACAAAGGCCGTGATGCTAATAGCGCAACTGTAGGTAAAGAGCTATCCGTCAATTACATTGTTGAGGGAAGTGTGCGCAAGAGTGGTGATCAGATTAGGGTTTCCACTCAGTTGTCCAATGCGAAAACCGGTTTTCAGTTATGGGGACGTCGTTTTGATAGACCATTGCAGGATGTATTTAAACTACAGGACGAGATTAACAATAAAATTATAGCGTCACTGCAGCTTAAGTTAACTGAAGTAGAAAATAGAAGGGTGATGCAGCGCTATACGCATAGCGTAGAAGCGTACGATGTATTCCTGCGTGGATTGAGTCTGGTTGCCGCTTATTCCCGTGAATCCAACCTTCTGGCTCGCGACAAATTTAATGAAGCTATTAGTCTGGATCCGAAATTTGCACGAGCTTATAGCGCTCTAGCCAATACTTATAGACTTGAATCCCTGTTGGGATGGGCCGAAACGTCTGAAAAATCACTTCAACGTGCCGAAGAACTTGCCCAGAAGGCTATGGCTATAAATGATCAATTGCCGCAAATTCCTTTTATATTAGGAGCTATTTCCAGAGACAAAAAAGACCATGTTAATGCGGTTGCCTATGCTGAAAAGGCGGTGGCACTGGATCCAAATTATGCCCATGCTTATGTACTGCTTGGGTCCAGTTTATGTTTTGCGGGTAGTCCAATTAAAGGGCTGGAAATGATAAAAAAAGGCACGCAGTTAAATCCTTTTTATCCCAGTAATTACCCTTTCCATCAGGGTGTTTGTCATTTTACGGCTGGTCAATATGCCAATGCCATTGATGTTTTCAAGCGTGCCATAAAGAAAAACCCTGCTTCAATGCGATTTCACGCCTGGTTAGCAGCCAGTTACGCACTGAATGGTCAGCAAGATGATGCTACATGGGAAGTGGATGAATTAATGTCGCAGTATCCGGATGTCACTATCGCAAACATCAAAGAATCTTCGCCGTATAAAGATCCAGCACACATGAAAACTCTGTTAGATGGGCTCGTCAAAGCCGGTCTTGCGCAGTAACAGCCGACATTAGAAATTAATCAGTCGCTAAATTCAGCAATAACAGGCGCGTGGTCTGAAGGGCGTTCGAGTTTGCGGGGTTCTTTATCGACATAACTGGCGGTGCATTTTTCTGTCATGGTGGGACTTGATAATAGTAGGTCTATACGCATACCGTGATTACGGCGAAAGCCAGCAGCACGGTAGTCCCACCAGCTGTAGAGTTCTTCTTCCTGATCAAACAGGCGGAAGGTATCTGTTAAACCCATATCTAATAAGCTTTGTAAAGCAGCACGTTCCGGTGGGCTGACAAGAATTTTATCTTTCCAGCCTACGGGATCCCATAAGTCGCGATCATCGGGGGCTATATTGAAATCGCCAACCATTACAAAATTCTTATGTTCGGCTAATTGTGTTTTAACGTATTTTTTCAGTGCTTCCAGCCAGCCCAATTTGTATTCGTATTTTTCCGAGCCGACCTCAGAACCATTGGGTATGTACAGGTTTAAGAATCGGATGTCCCCATTTTCGTGCGGGATAGTGCAGCCCAGTACACGGCGTTGGGGATCGTCCAGGCCGGGCAGGTCGGTCACGACATCACTAGCTTCCAGCTTGCTGATAACTGCCACACCATTGTAAGTTTTTTGCCCCGCAAAATTTACCTGATATCCAGCTGCTTTAATTTCTTCCAGGGGAAAATTCTCATCGATAGTTTTGATTTCCTGCAGGCCGAGGATGTCGGGTTGATGTTCTGCTAACCAGTCCAGCACATGAGGCAATCTAACTTTGAGGGAGTTGACATTCCAGGAAGCTATTTTCATCATTTTTATTTTTTGAATTACCAGAATTTTGAATGTCTTAGATTGTACTTGGATTCTCAGCCAAATAGCACTATGGATTAGTTTTATTCTTGATGAGGCTGAGAGTTACTTTTCTTTGCTTGCCCAAAGAAAAGTAACGAAAAGAAAGGGCACCCGAAGCCCACGTCGGCCTTTGGCCGATACCTTACGTTCTTCACCATTTCCCGTGCGGTCGTAAACTCGCTACGCTCAAACATACGCCCGCATATTTCGGGAAATGACTCAGATACTCAGCGTGGCCTAACGGGATAGAAAACCCCAAAATTCAGATTCTGAGGTTTTCTGTTTTTGACGTTCAGTCCCGTTAGACGCAGCCGAGACTCGCAGTCTTCATTGGGAAAAGCTCGCCGTTGTTTGAATGAACGAAGTGAGTGAGTTTAGGCGAGTACCAATGAAGGCGAGAATCGAGGACATCCCGAAGGGGCAAGTCTCCGGGCACTCTTTCTTTTGGTTCGTTTTCTTTGAGTGAGCAAAGAAAATGAACACATAGCCATATGGTAAGAATAGAGAAATCAGTATTTATATATAGGGCTACGGAAATATGTGCGCATCTCATTAACGAGTACAGAAAGTTAATAAATACGAAACCCGCCATGACGTTGGCGAATGCGTTTATCCAGCCAGGTCATGCCACCGACGAGACCTATAATAAGCGCTACGATAATGCTGCCGAGAAACCATTCTATGTTTACCACCCAACCCTGTTCGCCAGAGGCCTGAGTTGTTGACACTGCTTGCGTAGCACCTTCTTGTGCTGCTAACTCCTGTTGCTGTTCGTTGAATTGTATGGCGGCAGCAAGGCGCCTTTCGAGTTCTTTATTTTTATCGTTCAATATAGCCAACTCTTTTTGTGAGCTGTTACTAGATTGACCACTGGTCTTCGTTTGTCTTTGAATTTCAGCCATACGGTCACGAGCTTTTTTGAGTTCCACCCGCATCCAGCCGGCATCGGCGGCTCGTTTACGTAATTCTTCTATCTCAGCGATATCAATACCATCGCCACCTTCTCCCTGATTAGTTTCTAAAGCTTTGAGTTTGGCTTCGAGAGTTTTTGATTTGGCCAGCAATGTCAGATAGGCGACCTGTGTTGGTTGTTCTTTGGTAAGGAACTGTGACTGAACCCAGCCAGTAATATTGTCACTAGTGCGAATGCGTGCATAGTCACCATCTGTCATGAGTACTTCTACGGCACTACCGCTGGGAAGTGTTTTTAAAACGGCCCCCTGTGAAAGACGTTGGCTGCGCACTTCGATAACAATTTTGTCGGTTACGAAGTCAGCCTGTGTTGGCAAACTAAGCAATGGCATCAAACACAACAGGATCCTGCGCAAAATGTGTTTTGTTGTATTGGTTTTTATATTCGATATTTGAGCCATGCGTTTTCTCCCAAAACGTTTGCCTTTAAAAGCGGCTATTTACCTGTCCACTGTATATACGGTTACTGTGTACCCGATTACTGTATACCACTGTGCCGCAGCAAGGCATCAATTTCTGGTTCTCGGCCACGAAACTCTACAAATAGATCCATGGGGTCTCGCGCGCCACCCTGTTCTAGCACTGCCTCCAGGAATTCCAGCCCCGTCGCCCTGTTGAAGATACCCGTCTCTTCAAACTTTGAGAAGGCATCTGAGGATAATACTTCGGCCCATTTATAACTGTAATAACCTGCAGCGTATCCACCGGCGAAAATATGCGAAAAGCTGTGCTGAAAGCGATGATAGGATGGAGGTTTGATGACGGCAACTTCGGCACGAACTTCGTCAAGGATTTCCTGCACTCGTGCGCCTTTTTCGGGATCATATTCGGCATGAATGCGGAAATCGAACAGAGCGAATTCCAGTTGTCGCACCATTTGCATGCCAGACTGAAAGTTTTTGGCTTTGATCATTTTTTCGTACAGCTCATCGGGTAGTGGTTCTTTGGTTTTATAATGCAAAGCGATGAGATTGACGGCCTGGCTTTCCCAGCACCAGTTTTCCAGAAACTGGCTGGGTAATTCCACTGCATCCCAGGGCACACCACAAATACCAGAGACAGCGAGGGTGTTCACCTGTGTGAGCATGTGATGCAGACCATGACCAAACTCATGGAACAGAGTGATGACCTCGTTATGGGTAAACAGTGCTGGTTCATCTCCAATGGGTGAGGAAAAATTACAGGTCAGGTAAGCAACGGGAAACTGAACACCCTCGGCGGTTTCTCGGCGTGAAATACATTCATCCATCCATGCGCCGCCGCGTTTATTTTGCCGAGCATAGAGATCGAGATAAAAACGACCACGGTTGTTACCATCGCGATCGAAAATTTCAAATACACGTACATCCTCGTGCC
>JAUVNZ010000130.1 GCA_030599435.1 Gammaproteobacteria bacterium
CCATCAGAAGTAATAACGAAAGACAGGTTATTGTTATGTCCTGAATTTTCATACCGGGGTGGCGAAGTGGCGCCGATGGCAGACCAGACTCCGTCAATCACCTTTTGTGGTTTGTCGTATAGCATCGAGTCTGGCGCTTTGTCGCTGCTATATAAGTCTTCACCGGTAAGCGGGGCTGCTTTAGTTTCAGATGTTGACGGGGCAGGGGCCTGTGCTGATTTTTCCTGAGTTACGTCCTTTTTTGATACGTCGCCTGGCTCACATGCCAGTAACATTGTTATGAATAATAAAATGGACAGGATTTTGAATTTATTTTTCATGTTTATAGTTCTCTAGATTCAATTGCTTTTGTTTTGTTTTTTCGCCAGTTCTAATTATTTATCCTGGCTGCGTTGCAATGGTGTACAGCGTTTGGGTGGGGAAGGCGAATTCTAATCCGTTGGTATTAAACTGACCCAATATTTCCAGATTAATGTCGGTCTGCGTCTGGGCAATATTTGCGCCGCTTTTGATGTAATAAATGAACATAATATTCATGGCAAAGTCGCCAAACCCGTTAAACGAAACAACGGTTTTTTCTTCGGTATCCGGGTGTGCATCGTTAATATTTTTCAGTAGCTCCATGGCCTGTTTCATTTTATCGGCTGATGTATCGTAGGTCAGGCCAAGGTTAAGGATGATTTTTCGCGAAGGTTCTCGGGAAATATTTTCAACGGGTGCATCAGCAAAAGTCGAGTTGGGCATGGTAACTTCTCTACCTTCAAGTGTCCGCAGGCGAGTGCTGCGCACACCAATTTCAGTTACCACACCGTCATAGCCACCGACTTTGACGCGGTCATTCAGACGAAACGGCTGGTCTGTAAAAATGGTAAAACCACCGAAAACATTCGCCACCGTATCTTTTGCTGCCATGGCAAATGCCAGACCACCGATACCCAGACCGGCCAGCAGGGCGCCCACATTGTAACCGGCATTGTTAAGACCGATAAGGATTGCCAGCACCCAGATCATAATGCGCACACCCTTGCGCAAAATCGGCAGCAACTGATCGTCCAGATCATTTTTTGTGGCTTCTGACCAGGGCAGTAGTACTCCCTTATAAAAGGCTTCAAACAACCGAACCAATAACCAGCCGATTAGCAACACGAGAATAATGTGATAGGAACTGTTGACTGCTGTTGTTATTGTTTCAGGCAGAGTTAGCAGGACAAGTGCATACCAGATACCACTGGCGATCAATACAAACACAATGGGCTCTTCGATGAGGTCGATTATGATGTCGTCCAGCCTGGACTTGGTACGTGAGGTAAACAGCCTGACGGTATGTGAAAAAATCCAGTAAATTACTTTTCCCAGTATTACCACGCCAAGAATAATGCCCATGGATATCGCCCACTCCTGGACGGTATTGCCGTAATAAGTGTCTGCCATAAATTCCATGATGTTCTCTTTCCTGCCAGTGGATACAATTGTTTCTAATATTAGAGGATATTCTTCTCTGAACCCAATTAATTGTTGTGAGTCAGCCAGGCGTAGTGCTTTGGTGGGCTGGAGGCCTGCGTGGTACTATCGTCGGCAATTTAGAGCTGAGCACGTTTCACTGAGACAACACACAGGCATATATGTTTAAACCTCTGGAAATCTTTATTGGACTGCGTTATTTGCGCGCCAAGCGTCGAAATCAGTTCATTTCCTTTATTTCTTTCAGTTCTATGACAGGTGTTGCCCTGGGTGTGACGGCGCTGATTACTGTGCTTTCGGTGATGAATGGCTTCGAGAATGAGGTGCGGGAACGCATTTTGGTTATGGCCTCGCACATTACTGTGACCAGATTCGATGGCCCCGTAAAAGACTGGCAACAATTGGGGGAGGCTGTACAAAAATCTGAGCCCCGTGTCGTTGGAATAGCTCCCTATATACGCAAGGAAGCCATGCTTAGTTTACGGGGTAATGTTAGCGGTGCTTTACTGAGAGGCATTTCCCCTGAGCTCGATCCGGATGTATCCGAGGTTTGGGAGCATATGACTTCCGGCCAGCTTGGTGATCTGCGTTCAGGCGAATTTGGCATTATTCTCGGCCATAGTCTGGCGCGTTCACTGGGTGCGGTAATGGGTGACAAAGTTACCGTGGTCACACCCGAGGCCATCAGCACACCGGCCGGTATTTTGCCGCGCCTGAAGCGTTTTACGGTGCAGGGTATATTTGAAGTGGGCATGCATGAATACGACAGCGCTTTGGCTTTAATTCATATAGAAGATGCCATGAAGTTGTTTCGTACCGAAGGCGGAGTGACGGGGCTGCGATTAAAGCTGAATGATTTGTATCAGGTGGTACCAGTTCGGTCGCAACTCGAGCAACAATTGTCAGCAGGTCGTTACTGGATTACCGACTGGACTCAACGCCACGCTAATTTGTTTCGCGCGGTAAAAATTGAAAAAACCATGATGTTTCTCATGCTCTCGCTCATTGTCGCAGTGGCAGCTTTCAATATAGTTTCTACTCTGGTGATGGTGGTGACAGACAAACAAGCCGATATTGCCATCTTGCGCACGTTGGGCATTACACCACGCTCGGTAATGGCAATTTTTATGGTGCAGGGCACGATCATTGGTCTGGTAGGAGTGTTGCTGGGTACTGTGGGGGGTGTCACTTTAGCGCTAAATCTTGATGTTTTAATTCCCTGGCTGGAAGGTCTTTTGAATGTGCAGTTTATGCCAGCAGAAGTTTATTACATCAACCAGTTTCCTTCTGAATTGCATTGGGGTGACGTGGTTAAAATAGTTTTTATCTCGTTTGCGCTCAGTGTTTTGGCCACGTTTTATCCGGCATGGCGGGCTTCTCGTACTCAACCTGCGGAGGCACTGCGTTATGAGTGAACAGTGTTATGAATAGCGATATGAGTGACCGGTTATGAGTAATGCAGTGCTGAGTTGCCGCAATGTGAGCAAAACTTTCCAGGAAGGGGATCTTTCTGTCGAGGTCCTCAGTGGTGTGAGTTTGGATATAGGCGAAGGCGAACGCGTGGCCATTGTTGGTGCTTCCGGGTCAGGTAAAAGTACCTTGCTTCATCTTTTAGGTGGGTTAGATCTACCGACTCAGGGTGAAGTGCAAGTCGAAGGGCAGGACTTAAGCGTAATGGGTGAGGCCGACAGGGGCTTTTTACGTAATCACAAGCTAGGTTTTATATACCAGTTTCATCATTTGTTGCAGGAATTTACCGCGTTAGAGAATGTTGCCATGCCTTTGTTGATACGTGGCGTGTCTGTAGAAGAAGCCAGCCAGGCGGCGACCGAGTTGCTGGAAAAAGTGGGTTTAGGGGAAAGATTGAGGCATAAACCTACCGAATTGTCCGGTGGAGAGCGCCAACGCACAGCAATTGCTCGCGCGTTGATCACAAAACCGGTTTGTGTGCTGGCTGATGAGCCTACTGGCAATCTGGACCACAACACGGCAGAACAAGTGTACGAATTGATGCTACAGCTAAATGAAGAACTGAACACCAGCATTATTATGGTGACTCACGATTTGCAAATGGCCGGGCGCATGTCCCGTGTACTGCATCTGGAGGACGGAAAACTGCAATAAAACAATAGTAAAAACAATATATTATAACTAATACCTAAACTAATTTATCATTCTTATTAGCCAGTTTCCTCAAGCGCCGTTTTTCCTTCCGTTCCCGCCAACTGCGCGCCACATGAAAGCGCCAGAACCCGCGAATCATTACATTGCCAAGAATCGCTGATACCACACCACAGATCAGGCAACCGAGTAAAAAAGGCTGCCAACTGGCACCCAGTTCACGCATTAGCCACTCCCAGGTGAGATCAAAGGTAAACGGCCTTGCAGGTGTGCCCAGTGTCCACGAGCCTACCTTGTAAGCAAAATAGAACATCGGTGGCATGGTGATGGGGTTGGTGACCCAGACCAGTCCAACTGAAATAGGCAGGTTCACGCGCGCTACAATGGCGCCAATGGCGCCCAGAATCATCTGAAAGGGAACGGGTACCCAGGCCATGAACAGGCCTACGCTGAAAGCACCAGAGACAGAGCGCCGGTTAAGGTGGAGTATGTTGGGGTCGTGCAGTAGCGTACCCAGAAATCTCAGATGTTTGTGATCACGTATTGTCTCGTGATCCGGCATGTAGCGCTTGATAATACGTCTGGGCATGGGTTGTTCTTATTCTGCCGTTATTTTTACTGAACACACAGGTTTGCCGAGCAAATGTGTGAATAATTAATAGAACTGATTCTACATGTTGCGGTATGTAGTGTGCTGATTATCACCTTTTTTGGGAAGCACTGAAACATGCGAGCAGCAGCATTGGGTTTTTTGATTGGCATTACTGCTTTGCAGCAGCTTTCTTCGTTACCCAGTCTGTGGTTTTCCAGTTCTTTGTTAATAGTAGCTCTGGGTTTGCTGTTTGGTTCGATACAAGCCGGGTTATTTGCAAAATGTCGTTTTGTGTTTTGTTTGGCGCTATATGCAGCTGCTGGATTTGGATGGGCAAGTATTATAGGACACACGTTACTGGCTAATGGGCTTGATCCAGCATTGGAAGGTCAGGATGTTGTAGTAGAAGGTGTTATTACCTCATTACCAGAAATCCAAAATCGCCGTGTACGGTTTGAATTTGTACCTGATTCCCTTCTCAAAGACGACAAAATACAAGTCTTACCCGGTAAATTATTACTGAGCTGGTATCACCACTCGAATAAAAAAACTCCTGAATTAAATGTTGGTGAGCGTTGGCGATTACAGGTTCGATTGAAAAGGCCACACGGTTTTATGAATCCTGGCGGGTTTGATTACGAGGCTTTTTTATTCAGGAAGGGGATACGCGCCAAGGGCTATGTGCGTAAGGCAGAAACAGTTAATCAACGGCTGGCGAAAGCCTATGTTAGATACCCGGTAGAACAGGTTCGACAAAATTTACGGAAAAAACTGGGCGAGACCCTTGGCGACCATGAATTGAAGGGTATTGTGATGGCTCTGGCTATTGGTGATCGGCAGCAAATTAGTCGCGCTCAATGGGAGGTGTTAACCCGCACCGGCACCAGTCATCTGGTGGCCATTTCCGGCCTGCATGTGGGGCTGGTGGCGGGGTTTGCCTTTTTTGCGGTGCGCCGTTTATGGCGGTTATCAGCAAGGGCAGTATTGTTCTGGCCAGCGGCCAAGGCCGGTGCTTTGGCGGGGCTGGTGGCGGCGACGGCTTATGCCATGTTGGCAGGCTTTTCGGTACCCACGCA
>JAUVNZ010000119.1 GCA_030599435.1 Gammaproteobacteria bacterium
CAGCTCAGGAAATTCAGAGTCATACTCAAGTAACAAATAAAACAGGAGTCGATCACCCAGTAACACGACCTTTATATCCAGGGGAACAGGTTCGGGTTCAAGTGATACCGTACTTACCAGCCCCAACATTTGTCCAACAGAACGTATACCAATTTTTTGGACGGAAAGTGCCCGCTTTAGCCCTTCCCAGGCAAAGGGTTGCCTGAGAAGTTTAAGAATATCCAGAATGAGATAACCGCCATTAGCAAGATGCAGGGCTCCCGGTTTAATCAATCTAAAATCGGTAGTCAATGTACCCATATGAGCAATATGCTCTATACGGCCAATGAGTTTGTCAAAGGAGGGGCTATCTTCATACTTAACGGGAAGACCTTTTTGCTTACTATTATCAACCAGCAAATTAACTTGATAGCGGCCAAAAGCTTTTACTCGTTCAGATGCACCATCCTCCCCTACCGCGGATACATCTACGTTCAAGAGGTCGTTGGTATGATCAATGATATCTTGTTCTAATGCTTTCAGATATTTTTCGACCTTGGGGAATTCCTTATATTTTTCTATTAGATCATCAACAAGAACTCCAACTGCAGACATTGCCACTTCACGATTTAGTTTCCTGAGTTTTTGTTTGGCTTCTCGCCTCCATTGGAATTGTTGAATGACAATGTTTTCCAGCTTTTCTTCCAGCACGCTGACAATCTCTTCCACACGATTTTTCTCTTTTTCTGAAAACTTATCAAATTGCTCTGGTGTAACGACTTCGCCATTTTTAATAGGTTGGAAAGAAAATCCTCTGGGTGTTTTAACCAGTCGAATCCCATGTGATTCAGCAACATCCGATAATTCTTTTGTGGCTTTTTCGCTGAGTTCCTGGATATTTTCTTCAATCTCTTCGGCACGAACTTGATATTGATCTGACTCAAAGGCGGATGGCATGACACTCAACAGGTCATCCATTAATTCTTTAATATCATCACGGAATTTCTTACCTTTACCAGCAGGCAATCTTATCAACTTGGGTTTTTGGGGTAATTCAAAATTATTGACATAACACCAGTCATCAGGTGGAGTTTTGTCAGCGGCCTGTTGTTCAAGGTATTGGCGTGTTGTGGCGCATTTACCCATACCGGATGGGCCCATAACAAAAAGATTGTAACCGTCCTGTTTTATATCAACACCAAAGCGTATTGCCTCCAGAGCACGATCTTGACCAGCGATCTCCTCAAGTTCCTGCAGGTCTTTTGTGGTCTTAAAATCAAGCCTGCTGAGGTCACACCTGGTGTATAAGTCATTTGAGTGAAGCGCTTTCATATCATTTCATCCATCATTATTATTGTTCATAGTTTGTATGGTTAACATTTGTATGATTAACATTAGCGCTAATGTTTATTCACCATCGCGGCTTCTTCATTTTCCGATAACATTCTTTGCTTTATTCATCTGTACCTGTCAATTACATTTATCAGGCGGCATCAGTCTTCTTTTGAATATTTGATTTTGAGAAATCAAGCATACGTTGAATAGGTGCCAAAGCCCTGGCGCGTATTTCCTCGGCTACATGCACCTGATTTGTACACTTTTCTAACACATGGGCAAGATTCTTTAGGCCATTCATAGCCATCCATGGGCAGTGTGCGCAACTTGTACATGTGGCCCCCTCACCACCCGTGGGTGCAACGATCAATTCTTTATCGGGCGCTACTGCATGCATACGGTAAAAAATGCCATAGTCTGTAGCCACAATCAGCTGCTTTGCTTTGGACTCACTGGCGGCTTTAATCAGTCTAGAGGTTGAACCCACTACATCGGCCAGTGCGATGACAGCTTCCGGTGATTCGGGGTGTACGAGCACTTCGGCGTCTGGATATAACTCCATGAGTCGTTTCAGTTCTACTGCTTTAAATTCGTCGTGAACGACACAAAAACCCTGCCAACACAACATATCGATGCCCGTTTGTTGTTGAATATACCGACCCAGATGTTTGTCCGAAGCAAAGATGATTTTTCGATCTTGCGCCCTGAGGTGGTTAATGATGTCAACGGCATTACTCGAGGTCACCATCCAGCCCGCCCTCGCCTTCACTGCAGCACTGGTATTGGCATAAACCACTACCTCCCGATCCGGGTGTTGGTCACAAAAGGCAGAAAATTCATCTGCCGGACAACTCAGATCTAGTGAGCAGGTGGCGTCCAGATCTGGCATGAGTACACGCTTTTCGGGATTGAGGATTTTGGCCGTCTCCCCCATAAATCGTACACCAACAACTACCAGGGTATTGGCCGGGTGCTCATTGCCAAAATAGGCCATTCCCAGCGAATCCCCTACGTAACCGCCCGTTTCCTCTGTGAGAATCTGCAGTTCTTCGTCAATGTAATAGTGCGTCACAAGAACGGCATTTTGCTCTTTCAATAGATTCTTAATCTGAGCACTTAAAATCTCACGCTTTTTGGTTGAAAGTGGCGATGGCCGCGGAACATGTGCGGCAATACTGCGTATTTCATTTTCAAGCCGGCGGGGGACCTCAATCGCACTATCCATTTCGAATACCTTGTAAATTGAGAGAAATATCTGGCTTTTAAAAAAATGCCTACTAAGTTAATTATAGTTAATACAGTCATAACATACTTTTAAACCCTGTAATTAACTGAACCTGTAATTAACCTAGTACCAGACTATAAAATAGAGTCATATTTAGCATCATTTTTTCACTAAATCACTGGAACAGATAAATGCCACCCTGGCAACATTACGAACATGAAGCGGATATTGGCATCGAAGGAATCGGTGGCAGTAAAGAGGCCGCCTTTACGCAGGCGGCCCTGGCACTCACGGCGGTGATCACTGAACCGAATAATGTCTCGCCAGAATCGGATGTTGAGATTGTCTGTGAAGCGCCCAATGATGAAATACTGTTTGCCGACTGGTTGAATGCCCTGATTTACGAAATGGCTAATCACAAGATGTTATTCAGTCGATTTGATGTGGAGATAAAGTCATCGCAAGGGCATGCCCGTTCTCTCCATGCAAAAGTCTGGGGAGAAAAGATCGATCAGGCCAAACACCAGCCCATAGTCGAAATCAAAGGCGCGACATACACCACATTGCAAGTATATGAAGATAATGACCACATTTGGCATGCGCAAACCGTAGTAGATGTCTAATGTTAATAAGCTAAAGTTAACTAATAGAAGAAATGTTTGGGTGAGGCCGACATGGACTTGCAGCTTTTCAAACGCCAGGACGAATATACCTGGTGCATTGAACCCACGGGCAAGATGCGCGTCCCGGCCATAATCTATGCCGATGAGCCGTTAATGCGCGATATGGATCACAAGGTCTATGAACAAATCACCAACGTTGCCACCCTGCCCGGTATTGTCAAAGCAGCCTATGCCATGCCCGATGCCCATTGGGGTTATGGCTTCCCCATTGGCGGTGTAGCCGCATTTGATGCAGAACAAGACGGTGTGGTGTCTGCCGGTGGCGTTGGGTTTGACATCTCCTGTGGCGTTCGCACTTTACACACTGGATTGCGAAGTAGTGATATTGAGCAAGTCAAAAAGAGACTGGCCGACCAGTTGTATCGCGATATACCTGCAGGTTTGGGTAGCACCGGCCAAATACATCTCAATCACCAACAAATGAATGTCATGCTAATGAGAGGTGCTCGTTGGGCCGTGGAACAGGGTTTCGGTACAGAGCAAGACTTACGCCGTACCGAGGAACACGGTTGTATGTCTGGTGCAGAACCAAACCAGGTGTCGGAGAAAGCTAAACATCGTCAGCGTAACGAGATGGGTACTCTGGGTTCTGGCAATCACTATCTCGAGGTGCAAAAGGTTGAAACAATTTATGACGAAGATGCAGGTAATGCCTTTAATCTAAATGAAGGCGATGTTGTGGTGAGCATTCATTGTGGTTCCCGTGGCCTGGGTCATCAAATTGGTACAGAATTCCTTCGCTCCATGGCTGTCAGTGCCGCAGAGCATGACATAAAACTTCCAGATCGTGAGCTGGCCTGTGCACCGATTAAATCGACCATTGGCCAGAATTATCTGGGGGCTATGCGTGCCGGTATTAACTGTGCGTTGGCAAATCGGCAAATCATCACACATTTAACACGACAGGCCTTCGCACACGTTATACCTGACGTGGAACTCAGCTTGCTCTATGACGTGTCGCATAATACCTGCAAAGAAGAAACCCATAACATACAGGGAAAAGAACGTCGCCTGTTTGTTCACCGCAAAGGTGCAACACGCGCCTTCGGACCCGGCCATCCTGATATTCCGGAAGAGTTTCGTCGTATTGGTCAGCCGGTATTAATTGGTGGCTCCATGGGTACAGCCTCCTACATTCTTGCCGGCACTAAAGAAAGTGAACAGCGCGCCTTTAGCTCTGCCTGTCATGGTGCGGGTCGTGCCATGAGTCGCCATAAAGCCAAAAAGCAATGGCAAGGCAGGCAATTGATTGATGAGCTGGCTACTGAAGGAATTATTATCCGTAGCCCAAGTCTGCGTGGTGTCGCCGAAGAGGCGCCAGGCGCCTATAAAGATGTCTCGGCGGTGGTGGACTCTGCAGATATGGCTGGACTTGCCCGCAAGGTTGCACGCCTAAAACCTTTGATCTGCATTAAGGGTTGAGTAATGGCATTTGTCCTGTAAGTTAATAATTATTTATACATCAAAGCTTATCATATATTTTTCTTAATTCATCCTTGGCCATTTCCAGAATGCGCTTCTGTTCCACATCCAGATTCTTTCCTGCCCGATTGATATAGAAAACAAGCATGGACATAGCGGACCTAAACGGCTCTGCCTTACGGTGTTCGCTTTCATCCGCCGATTTCTTGAGTGATCTTGCAATCTTTTCGGGATCGCTCCATGTAAACACACCTTCCTCGATATCCAGCGCATGACTTTCCTGTGTCACCTTTGACGACCATTTTTTTACCGGTGCTACTTTCGGTGCTTTTATCATGTTTTATTCTACCGGCATCCCTTGATTAAGCCTGATAACGTCACTCTGTTTTGTAGCCATGAGACCGTCGGACTTAGGATGAATCTACTCTAGCGCTTTGCCATCTTATATTGGTTTGGCCAATCGATATCGACGTGTAATGCCCGTGCTGCATGTAACGGCCAGTAAGGATCACGTAAAAACTCGCGCCCCATGATGACAACATCTGCAAGACCAGTGGCAATAATGTGTTCTGCCTGCACCGCATCGGTAATGATTCCCACTGCGCCCGTTGCAACATTCGCCTCATGGCGAATAGTTGTCGCGAATGGTGTCTGGTAACCAGGACCCGCCGGTATTGTTGCATCAAAGACCAATCCACCGCTGGAACAATCAATAAGATCCACACCATTATCTTTTAGCGTGCCAGCCAGTTTCACGGATTGCTCCAGGTCCCATCCGCCATCCACCCAGTCGGTGGCCGATATGCGCACAAACACTGGCAAGTGATCTGGCCATACCTTACGCACGGCTTCG
>JAUVNZ010000046.1 GCA_030599435.1 Gammaproteobacteria bacterium
CCTGCCATAGGGGCAAGAATTAGCTGGTTGGTCAGTTTGTGAGAGCCTATTTGCATAGTTTGTACAGCTTTTCAGATGAATTGTTTTAATAGACCGTTTGGTTTTGTTAAATAAAACGGATCGAGAATTTTACCCTGATCTGGTGACAGGTTAAAGATGTTTTTGGCGGGGTGCTTCTACTTCTAGTTAGGAGAAGGAGGAGATTTATGAGCGTGGATCAACTTCGGCACGGAACTCAAAGTTAACAGCAGCTTTGCCTGGGTCAACAAGGTGTAGCTCTACCTGTACCGGGATTTCCGATGGCATGCCGGCTTTTACATCCGTGCCGCTTCTCAGGTATTCGCGGGGGGTAAAACGTCTCTGCGCCAATCTGGTGCCAGTAATATCAGAGAAAGTGAGTGTGAGCAGCGGATACGGCTGAGCATATGAGGCATTGTTGATGAGTGTGGTGCCCGCGATCAATGCCTTTTTAGAGGAGGGGTGTGAACGGACATCACGGCCAATAATATCGATAAGCCGGGTATCAAATTCAATGTTTATTTCGCAGCCCAGTACATTACAGGCACTGGTTAGTAATGGCCGATATGACGGATTTCTTGCCAGACTGTCACGGGAAAAGTAGACGGCCTGAAGAACAAATACCAGCATTAATACGACGCTGCCTACGGCCCATCGAGTGCTAGGAGGTTTGAGATGTCGAGCCTTGGCAGCTTGTAGCTCGTCTAGTATGACGTCCGGAACGTTTGTGGTATCAATGGATTCAGTCCTGTTTTCAGAACTTAAGGCTTCAGGGCTTGAGTCTTCCGAAATAACGGTCATGTCAGCCGGTTCAGCCTCAACCTCTAATTCTGATAGGGATTCAGCTGCTTCAAGTTCTTCTTCGACGTCCAATTCTGATAGGGGTTCAGCTGCTTCAACTTCTTCTTCAACATCTAATTCTGACTGGAATTCAGCTGCTTGAATCTCATGATTCTCTCTTGTCAGGTAATCAGCTGGTTCAGCTTCGTTTTCAGTTTCGCTCTCAGTTTCGTTATCTGTCTCGAAACCGATTTCATTTTCTATACTCTCGTTTGTATTAGATTCTGGCTTGCCAGTAATTTCAGGATGGTTTGGTTCATCCGTTTCCAGTATTTTTTCGATGGTTGCTTCGTTAGCACCGTAGAAAAAACTATTGCCAGGTTTGGTTGAGCCTTCAGTTGAAGTCTCGGGATTGGCGTACGTAATTGGTTCATCAAATGTTTCGTTTGGAGAATCTTCGAACAGGTCACCAAAAAATTCCTCAAGATTTTTGTCAATGCTGGTGTTTGCGTCGCCAGCATTAGAGTCTTGTGTGACAGAAACAAATTCTTCGCTGCTGTTAGCTATTTCTTCATCGCGCTTTTCACTTAACGGTTCAATTTCGCTTAAGTTATCCAGTGCATTGAAAACTGTCAGACAGTGTCCGCAGCGCACGTCGCCATTGGCGGCCTTTAACTGTTCAGCAGTGACCTGAAAAGTGGTTTCGCAACTGGGGCATTGGGTAAACATAGTGACTGGTAATTAGCGTTAGGTAATTAGTATTAGGAAATATTGGTCAAATTATTTTTTAAAATTGGCAACTATAAATGGCTTTACATCTCTTCTTGTTCACGACCCAGAGCATCTATTCTGACCTGCTCTGCCGGTGGTATGGCGATTTCTTTATATTCGAATAGCGAAAATGAGCTGGTGGTTTCGACCATCTTCGTCAGGCGCAGGTACTTTAGCTCAGTTTGCAGGTTAAGGACTAATTGAGTGCCAATATCGTAAATGCTGGCAGGTACCAGCAAGGTCGCAGTTTTAGCATCTGAGAGCACGCTTCGTACCAGCAGGCTACGAAAATATTCGCCGCCAGCTCCCGCGCCACCAATGGCTCGTATAGCAATTGGGATGCCACTTTGGGCTAGCGTCATCAAGCCAACATCAAAATTTTTGCCCGGCGTGTCCTGTAACCAGCGGATAGTGCCGATTTTCCAGATTTTTGTTGCGTTATGATCAAGGTAAGCAATAAGTGATCCTACCTGTAAACGCGACTGGTTTTCAGGCAGACATCTTAATGACATGCCACCGTCGCTTTTGTTTGTACGTAACCAGGGCCCCATCTGGAAATGTGCCCAGGCGGCTTCGCGTTTGTCACGAATATGGATGTTGCTGTCGTGGGTTGTTTCCCAAACGTCTGTTTCGACTTCAAAACGTGACAGGCGGGTTTGGTCATGACCATCACTGGTTTTGCTGGCTGATGGATCCAGATCCCAGGGTGTTTCATTTCTTGCCAATAGCGACAGGCCTTCATCTTCTTTTCTTTCTTGAGGCCGGTGAATGTAAAGTTCATCACGTTCAGGATTATATTCCTGCTCTCCATTAGTGAAGTGGTGTGCTGCATCCAGGCCTATGCACATACTAATCTGGTTTACGCCGTCTTCTTCACGCTCACTTTCTCGTTCGGAACGACCGCACCATATTTTGTTAACCCGGATAAGCAAGTTTCGTTGCAGGCGTTCAGCAATATTAAGCGTCAAGTCATGAACATTAGCGTTCTGTTTTTCATCGATGTTGCGGCTTATTTCATGGAGTTTCACCTGTAGCCTGCTGATGTCTACAAAACGGCCATCCACAGGACGGAAGCGGGCATGACCGGTCGCAATGGCTGGTGGACGCTCGTCTGCAAGGTCGATAACGATATCGCCGGCTCCTGCAGCTGTGTCTGTTTTTTTAATCAGGCGACAACCTGAGGTCCATTTTTCCAGGTACTCGTAAATGGTATTTACCTGTCCTGGCATTAAATGATTAGGTTGAGTCAGAGCAAGTAACACAAGACGTAAATAAGCGTATTGAATAGTGGCGAGTGGATTGGGCTCATCTTCGTTGCTGGATAAAACCTGATTGTGTACGTTGTTTTGTTCAGCCAGTTTGTAGAGCCGATGCAATTCACCCCATAGGCCTTGAGGCAAGGGTCGGTATAAAGAATAATTTTCCAGCAGTAATTGCCCCAGATGTTCGATTGCTGAATGCAACACGATTGCAAGTTGCCTGGCATCAAACTCGCTGTCGGAGTTTTCAGCAAGCATGTCGGTAACAATAATTTTATACCCGCAGCTCAACTCATCGAGAAACTGCAAGCTCATATTTGCCTGACCCTGAGCTCTTTCAACGAGAGGTAATGGTTTGTAATTATATTTTTCACGTAATAATTTCAAAACCTCATCTATGACAGGTTTGAGAAGCGTGAGTGTTTTAAGGCGTGCTTCTGGTGGCATTAAGCGACGATTGTATTTTTGCAATAAATTCAGCAGTAATGGTGCTGTTGACTGGAGGTTAGCCGGAGGTTGAGCCTTCAGCCACTCGTGGAGCTCACTGGGCCGGGGCTGCTGTGCATCGAGGTGTGTCTGCCCCTGTTTCGGCATGCGAAGCTTGAGAGGATTCACGGTTTGGGCCACTTTTTCTGATTCATTACCTACATATTCGGCAGATTTGACCGAAAATTAAGGGTAAAAACCTGAGAAAAGGCTAATAGCTGATTGTTTTATTAGGGGTTTTTTGCAGCTGGTGCGCATTTGAGCAGTGAATACTAAGTACCATAGTCAAGCACTCAGAGTCATGGGCGCCGAATGCCGGTCAGTCGCACCCATTCATCCTGTATTGCCGGAGCGTCCATCTCGAACCAGGGCTGGTAGCAGGAGAGCACTTGTTCGGCCTGATCGCCAAGAATTCCAGACAGCACTATATGACCACTCGGGCTGACGTGCTGGGCGAAACGTTCGGCAAAATCCATCAAGGGCTGGGCAAGGATGTTGGCCAGTAATAATGGTGTTTTGATGTCTGGCAGTGCTTCAGGAAGTACGGTTTCTATGGATTCGTTGACGCTATTTTTGGCGGCATTGTCGCGCGTAGCGATGAGTGCCTGTGGGTCGTTATCCACCGCCCAGACGTGTTTGGCGCCTAATAAGGCAGCTGCTACGGCAAGGATGCCGGATCCGCATCCGTAGTCGATGACTTCATCATAATTATTCATTTGTTGAGAACCATTTTGTGTACTGTGTTCGTCTAACCATTGCAGGCAAAGAGCAGTGGTGGGGTGGGTGCCGGTGCCAAAGGCTAGCCCCGGATCTAGCAGTATATTGGTCGCTTCAGGTTGTGGTGGTTCGGTCCAGCTGGGGATTATCCATAAACGTTCACCGAAGGACATGGGTTTGAAGTCGTCCATCCACTCGCGCTCCCAGTCCTTATCTTCCAGTGGAGAGACGCGCCAGTCAGGCAAAGAGTTTGGTGCAAGCGTTAAGCTTATTTGTTCCACTACGTGATTTATATTGGTTGTGGCATCGAACAAACCCATCACCCGGGTACGGGACCACAAGGGAGTTTCGCCAACAGGCGGTTCATAAAGCGGTTGGTCGGCGCTATCTAGAAAAGTAACCGCGCTGGCACCGGCTTCGCTTAGCAGATCGGAAAACTGCTCAGCATCTTCAGGTGTGGTCTCAAAGGTGAGTTGCAGCCAGGGCATGCGAGTGGGCTGCTACTTAAGTTCCAGGACTTAAGTTCCGGGACTTAGAGTCCGAGTTTCTTTTCCAGGTAATGAATATTGGTGCCACCCGCAGCAAAGGCTGCATCGTTAAAGATATCCTGTTGCAATGGGATATTAGTTTTGATGCCTTCGATAATGCATTCACCCAGCGCGGTACGCATACGAGCCATGGCGATCTCGCGGGTATCACCATGCACAATGAGTTTGCCGATCATGGAATCATAATATGGTGGAACTTTGTATCCATTGTAGATGTGTGAATCAACACGAACTCCCAAACCGCCCGGTGCATGGAACTGGGTGATGGTGCCGGGAGATGGCATGAAGTTTTCGGGATCTTCCGCGTTAAGGCGGCACTCAAAAGCATGGCCGCGAATCTTGATATCTTCTTGTTCGTAACTTAGCGGTAAATTTGCAGCGATGCGGATTTGTTCTTTCACCAAATCTACGCCAGTAATCATTTCGGTAACAGGGTGTTCTACCTGGATGCGGGTGTTCATTTCGATAAAATAAAATTCACCATTCTCGAAAAGAAATTCAAATGTGCCAGCTCCCCGATATCCAATTTTACGGCAGGCTTCAGCACACTGGCCACCGATTCTGGCGCGTGTTTCTTCGTCTATTCCAGGGGCAGGCGCTTCCTCAGTAACCTTCTGGTGACGACGTTGCATGGAGCAATCACGTTCGCCAAGGTGAATAGCGTTACCGTGTTGGTCTGACAATATCTGAATTTCCACATGGCGTGGATTCTCCAGATATTTTTCCATGTAGACCACATCACTACCAAACGTATTCAGTGCTTCGGTTTTGGTTAAAGCTATGGCGTTAAGTAACACAGCTTCGCTGTGTACCACACGCATACCGCGACCGCCGCCGCCTGCGGCTGCTTTGATAATAATGGGATAACCAATACCTTTGGCTAATTTTGTATTGGTATCGGCGTCGTCTCCCAATGGGCCGTCGGAACCAGGCACACAGGGTACGCCGGAATCCTTCATTGCTTTAATTGCTGAGACTTTGTCACCCATGAGCCGAATACTTTCCGGCTTTGGACCAATGAACGTAAAACCACTTTGCTCAACGCGTTCAGCAAAATCGGCATTTTCTGCCAGGAAGCCGTAACCGGGGTGGATGGCGACGGCATCGGTCACTTCGGCCGCGCTGATCAGTGCCGGTATGTTCAGGTAACTTTCCAGCGACGAGGCAGGTCCAATGCAAACAGTTTCGTCGGCAAGTTTGACGTGTTTCAGGTCACGGTCAGCATCAGAGTGTACAGCCACGGTGTGGATGCCCATCTCTTTGCATGTACGCAATATGCGCAGTGCGATTTCTCCGCGATTGGCAATAACAATTTTTTCAAACATAAGGTTGTCTAGTTTTTATAATTAAGAGTTTATTTTAAGAGTCTGGTGGTGAGATGTTTATTCAATGACAAACAGGGTCTGGCCGTATTCAATGGGCTCCCCATTTTCCGCCAGAATAGCCTTGATGATGCCCGCCTTATCAGCCTCAATCTGGTTTAGCAATTTCATGGCTTCGATAATGCAAAGCGTGTCGCCGACACTGACACTTTGTCCGACTTCTACAAATGGAGCGGAGCCAGGAGAAGCTGAACGGTAAAAACTGCCGACCATGGGGGCAATGACTTTATGTCCACTTATTTCTGGTTCGCCATCTGGTGTTTCAGCAACGGTTGCCGGCGCGGCAGGTGCTGCTGCCACCGGAGCGGCTGGAGGTGGGGCGGCATACACTGGCGCCTGGCCGGTACGGCTAATGCGAACCGATTCTTCACCTTCATGAATTTCCAGTTCTGCTATGTTGGATTCTTCCAGCAGTTCGATGAGTTTTTTGACTTTGCGTATATCCATAATTTTTGTCGTTTAGTTAATTTCTAGTTATTAAAAAATGAATGAGGTTGGTTTAGTTTGCTGCGAGTTTGTTAACTGCTGCTTCCAGTGCGAGTTCGTAACCCTGTGCACCCAGGCCACTGATAACGCCCACTGCCAGGTCCGAAAAGTAGGATTGCTGGCGAAAGTCTTCACGAGCGAAAATATTCGACAGATGAATTTCAATAAACGGTATTGCTACACCAGCTAATGCATCACGCAATGCCACGCTGGTGTGAGTGAAGGCTGCCGGATTAATAATAATAAAAGCAACGCCATCTGCAGCGGCCTGGTGAATTCGGTCGACCAATTCGTGCTCGGCATTACTCTGGAAACTGCTTAGCTCATGGCCGGCTTTTTTAGCCAGTGATGTCAGGTTTTTGTTGATCTCAGCCAGCGTGGTATGTCCGTAATGGTCCGGTTCGCGGGTGCCCAGCAAATTGAGGTTGGGACCGTTGACGACAAGAATTTTGGCCATATTGAGTTAATTCCGCTTTTGTTTGTTTTTGTTTACTAAGCGTGATCATGCTGCTAAGTCGCTATCTTGTCGCTAATCGTCGTGAAACCGTTGTTAAAAACCAGTAAATTGCAGTTAAATGCTGTGAACTGGTCGTTGAGCAACAGAGCCGTTGTTAACTTGCGGCGATTATGGCGCATAGATTCGCTGATGTCCAGAAATAGGCATTTGTTGGAGATTCGCCGAAGTTGGCAGCAAGTTCGCAGCGAAATACTGTGTTTTTCGTTGAAACCGGGGATCAGAGTAGCTGCTTGATGTTTGCTTCAGCCATTTCCCGCGTCATTTCGCCGCGTTGGACGAAATGTATCTGGCCCTGGCGGTTGATTACCACCGTATAGGGAAGCGCTCCATAGCGATTGCCATATTGTTTGGATATGTTGATGGCATCGTTTTCACCAATGAGCATTGGATAGTTAACACCGTAGGTATCCATGAATTCCAGCACGGCATCTTTTTTATCAATGGCTATGCCAACAAATTGCACTCCGGCCGGGTTGTATTGTTCCTGTAGTTCAACAAAAGCAGGTGTTTCTTTAATGCAAGGTGGACACCAGGTTGCCCAAAAATTGAGTATTATAATTTTACCCGCCCATTCTTTGGATGTGTGTGTAATACCGTTTACGTCAGGTAGAACAAATTCAGGCGCAGGTTGATTTGCCGTCAATTGTACGGGCTGATGTTTTTCCGAACTGTTTGATAACTGTTTGAGTAGTAGATTGCCGCCCCACATGCTGACGATAAATGTGGCAATGTATGCAACGATACGAACAGGATGTTTCATACGGCTGGTTTTATTTTTTAGATCTTGTTGAGGATTGCAATAAATTCATCAGGCTCTCTAAAGCCATAAAAATTTAAATCCTTGCGCATCTTGCCTTGTTTGTCAAAAAACAACATGGCGGGAGGGCCAAAGACCTTAAAGCGTTTTTTTATAGCTTCAGTCTTTTCATTATTTGGGTCTTCAACATCCACCTGTAGCATTACAAATTTATCCCGAAGTATTTTTTGTACTTCGGGTTTGGCGAAAGTGGCTTTTTCCATGCGCCGGCAATCAGTACACCAGGTAGCGTAGTAGTCCAGTAACACCGCTTTGCCTGCGGTTTTTGCTTTTGCCAGCTCTCTATCCAGATCGTCAGTACTATGTAACTGTATGAACAGGTCGTGCGGTTCAACCGTGGCGCCTTGTGTCACTGCTCCCTGACTGCTTCCGAAACTCATGTGCGACATGTCCATGGGTTGCATCACATCGCGGTTGCCAAACACGCTACCCACCAGTGCCAACACACCCCAGATGAGTACTACGATGCCAAGCCCCTTCCACAGGTAGCGCCAATTACTGCTGCCCTCAGGAATATTTTGTGTAGCACCCATGTACACACCACAGACGATGAAGAAAATACCCCACAGCAACAAAATGGGTACCGCCTGTAATGGTGTGAGTATATAAATGGCGACACCAATCAACAGTGCGCCAAAAATGTACTTGATGGTGTCCATCCATGTGCCAGCTTTGGGTAACAGGTGTCCTGCGCCCACGCCCATCATCACCAGAAAAACGCCCATGCCCATGGCCATGGCGAACATCATGGAAGCGCCCAGTACCGGATCACCGGATTGAATGGCAACGACGAGCACCAGCATTAACAGCGGCGTGACACAGGCGCCAACGATGAGAGCCGAGATCAAACCCAAAAAGAAAGTGCCGGTCATGGAGCCGCCTTTGACATTTTGGCTCTTCGATTGCAGCAGTGACTGAATGGCCGAGGGCATTTGCAGCTGGAAGAAACCGAACATGGATAATGACAGAATCACTAAAATAACGGCGACGATACCGAGTGCCCAGGCATTCTGTGTATAGGCCTGTAATTGTGCGCCTGTAGCGCCAGCCAGCCAGCCGGCAACTGAATACGTTACTGCAGTGCCCATTACATAACTGCCGGACAACATGCCGGAGCGCATTTTGGTGGGGTGCTCACCACTCTGACCAACAATGACACCCATCAGGATTGGAATCATAGGCAATACACAGGGTGTAAAGGTCAGTAGTAAACCAATGCCGAAGGCGAATAACAGGTTGCCGATGAAGCTGCGACGCTCTTCATTA
>JAUVNZ010000179.1 GCA_030599435.1 Gammaproteobacteria bacterium
AGCGGCGGGACCAGCGAATCATCTTTTTCTTTTAATTCAGCAGACGGCATTGATTGCGCCATGGTCTGATAAGCCTGTAACTGTTCCCGAACTGCCAGAGGTATATTGCTTTGCTGTCCATAATTGGAAGAAAAATGCTGCGCAGCGTTTTGCGTGACACCTTGCGCGGCACTTTGTTTAGCAAAGGATGAACCATCAGGAAAAGACATCCCACCGGATAATCCCGCATCCTGAGTTCCAGGCATCACGTCATCACCCGGTCGGGTATCAGCAAGGGCTTTATGCAAACTACGAAATAAAAAATCGTGTACCGTACGTCCTTCACGAAAACGGACCTCATGTTTGGTTGGATGGACATTCACATCCACCATCGCCGGATCACACTCCAGATAAAGTACGTAGGCCGGATATCGTCCGTGATAAAGAACATCCTGGTAGGCCTGACGAATACCATGTGTCACCAGTTTGTCGCGAATCATGCGGCCATTAACATAAAAGTATTGCATGTCGGCTTGCGACCGTGAAAAAGTAGGCAAAGCCACCCAACCCCAGAGATGTATATCCCCCACTCTATAATCAATAGCCAGGGCATTATCGATAAAGGCTTGCCCACACACATGAGATACACGTTGTTGCCGCTCGCTATCATTTTTTGCAGGCCGGAGTTTTTGCACCACACGCTGATTGTGACGCAAGGTAAAACCCACATCGAAACGACTCAGTGATATGCGTTTGACTATTTTATCAAGATGAGAAAATTCGGTTTTATCAGTGCGTAAAAATTTACGCCGCGCTGGTGTGTTAAAAAACAGATCACGAACTTCGATGGTAGTACCTTGCGGATGCGCCACAGGTTCCGGCTGGCTTACGGTATCACCACCATCACCGGTAACTTGCCAGGCCTGACTATCGTCACCTGTGCAGGAGCGTATTTCCATGCGGGAAACCGAACTAATACTGGGCAAGGCCTCGCCACGAAAACCTAAGCTGGCAACCCCTTCCAGGTCTTCAAAAGACTGGATTTTACTGGTGGCATGGCGACTGAGCGCCAGCGAAAAATCTTGCTTAACAATTCCACAGCCATCATCCCGCAAACGAATCAACTTGGTGCCACCCTGCTCTACTTCAATGTCGATATTTTGTGCGCCCGCATCAAGGCTGTTTTCTAACAGCTCTTTAACCACAGCAGATGGACGTTCAACAACTTCGCCAGCAGCGATCTGGTTTGCCAGGCGGGTAGATAATTTGTGAATACGGGGCTGGGATTGGGACTTAGTAGGCGCATTACTCATGGCGCCCATTATACTCAGGATTCAAGGGTTTTCCTTTTTATCCCTATTTTACTTTAGCCCAGAGAACCTTTGATTCAGCCCATCAAGCGGATGATGGCTATCGGCAATTGCTCCTGCATTGCTCTCGACAATTGCTCCTGCATTGTTCTACCTTCGCCCATCCATGGGCTCGTACCTCCTGCATGACCGCCAGGGATGGCGGAAATGCAAAGGGATTGTCCGGAATAATCCTTGCCCATGCAGTCGAGGGGCTTACATCACCGGAATGCGCAGAGTCTGACCAATCTTCAGCACAGTATTCGAAGCCAGTCGATTGGTTGAACGCAGTGTGCGCTGGCTAATCTGGTACTTATTGGCGATTCCACTAAGGGTTTCTCCACGACGAATGGTGTGTTTTCGGTCCACCTGCGCAAGCAATGTGCCCGGTGGCGCATTGTGTCTAAAATAACTGCGCACCCCACCCAGCATGGCGCGCGCCAGTTTGTGCTGATGTTTCTTGTTACGCAGGTTATTTTCCTCATACTTGTTTGAGATATAACCCGTCTCTACCAGGATCGAGGGGATGTCGGGCGCTTTCAAGACCGCAAAACCGGCCTGCTCTACCCGGTTCTTATGCACTCGGCCAATGACTTTTAGCTGCTGCAACACTTTCCCACCCACATCCAGGCTGGCTGCGATTGAGGCATTTCGAGACAAATCCAGTAATACGGAACCCAGCAAATCATCCTTATCATCCAGACTTACACCACCAATTAAATCAGAATTATTCTCATTTTCAGCCAGCCATTTCGCGGCCTTACTGGAAGCGCTGCCTTGCGACAATACGTACACCGAGGTTCCGCGGGCCCTGCCATTACGGAAAGCATCAGCATGGATAGAAACAAATAAATCAGCCTTGAGTTCGCGGGCCTTTTTGCGACGATCTTTTAAACCGATAAAATAATCACCACGACGAATCATCACCGGGCGCATGCCGCGTTCATTCTTGATGAGCTGTTCCAGTTGGCGGGCTATGGCCAGGACCACATCCTTTTCACGGGTACCTCGTCGTCCAGTGGCACCGGGATCATCGCCACCATGCCCTGCATCAATGGCAACGATAACGTCTCGTGTTGTGCCTTTGGGATCATGGGGTATCTGGCGTTTAATCTTTCGGCTCTTTTTAGCACGGGTGTCCAGCAAATCAATAACCAGGCGATGACCATATTGCTTAGTCGGTTTCAGCAAAAAACTCTTGGGGCGAACCTTACCCCTGAGATCAAGCACCATGCGCAAATCATTACCATTGCGCTCCCCACTGCGCAGATCTGTCACTAAGCCATCATTGAAATCCAGCTCAGATGACTGACCGCGAAGACGGGTATTTTGCATGTCCACCACAATGCGATTGGGTTTACGCAGCATGAAAACTTTATGATCGATAGGACCACTGAGATCAAATACCAGGCGAGTGTTATCCGGGCCAGCCCACATGCGAACACCGTTCACTGTAGCCGCCATCAAGGGTGAGAAAACAACACTGGAAAACATGAGAACAAGGCTGAAAATAAGCCATGCAGAAGATCGTTGCCAGGCGAAACCGGCAGAATAAAGTGCTTTAGTACCTCTCATAAGGCTAATTGTGCAAGTAATTAGGAAAAAATCAAGTTTTTTCTTTATTTACATTGAGATAGGAGATAAAGCTAGCGTTGTTTTGAGATATATCTTACAAGCCTATAGATATTATAAGTACTAATAAGCGTAATAAATGTCCAATAATTAACCGCTTAACAACTGGAGCCATTGGTTACACGCACCTTCGCCGGGCTCTATACAAACCCGACGCCCTGACCCTGCATAGTCAATTCGGACATGAACGTCGGCCGCTGGCAAAATACCCTCACCACGCTCCGGCCACTCAACAAAAAGAAAAGCATTGGCTGACAAATAATCCCTGAACCCCAGGAACTCCAGCTCTTCAGGATCACCAAGACGATAAAGATCAAAATGGTAAGCCGTTCTATCACCAAGCTCATAGGGCTCAACCAGCGTATAGGTAGGACTTTTGACCCGGCCGATGACACCCAGTGTCTTTAATATGCTGCGAATCAAAGTTGTTTTACCGGCACCAAGCTCGCCATGAAAGTAAATCATGCAACCATCAGCATCCGCCAAAGCTTTGGCTATTTGCTGGCCAAGATGAAGCATTGATGCTTCATCAGGAATATCAAACTCCAATGTGACTTCCAGTTCATTCATCAGCCCAAAAGCCGCCGCAAAACAGGGAATAAATCTGAAGCCAGCAACCCTCTTTGCCCTTCTTCCGCTGCCAGGTCACCTGCTCGGGCATGCAGGCACACACCTATTTGTGCTGCCTGATTAAGTGGTAAGCCCTGAGCAAGTAGTCCTGCAATCACTCCTGTCAGCACATCACCCATGCCACCGCTAGCCATGCCGGGATTACCATCACTGCAAATACCAATGCTCTCTTCGGTATCCACCACCACAGTGCCTGCTCCCTTAAGCACAACAACACCGCCGAATTTTTTCTGGAGTTCAATGGCTGCTGCAACACGGTCAGACTGCACCTCTTCCGCAGTCTGCTCCAGCAACCGGGCAGCTTCTCCCGGATGTGGCGTTAAAATCCAGTTGTCGTTTTTTATCGGATCAATGGCCAGCAGGTTCAGGGCATCGGCATCCACCACCATGGGTAATTTCATCTGCAGCAATACACCAAAGAGAGACTGAGCCCATTCACTTTGCCCCAACCCCGGGCCTACGGCTACCACGTTGGCACGATGCAGTAATGGCGTCAGCGACTTTCTGTCTTCTACGCCGTGACACATCAGCTCAGGAACTGCCGCGCTGATAATCGCGGCATGGTCTGCGCGGGTTGCCACGCTCACCAAACCCGCACCTGTCCGTGCCGCCGCTTCACCTGCACGACGGGCAGCCCCAGAC
>JAUVNZ010000385.1 GCA_030599435.1 Gammaproteobacteria bacterium
CGCAAACTCGCCTTCCAGGGCCTTCTCCAACCCCGGCACATCCCACATTTCATCAAGACTCTCGGGTGGTATGTAACCATCAATCACTTCATTGACCACATCGTGACGAATATTGCCGATAGTTTCCGAAATATCATCCGTCGCCATTAAATCTGCACGTTGGCCATAAACCACCTTGCGCTGATCATTGGCTACATCATCGTATTCCAGCAGATTTTTACGTATATCGAAGTTATGACCTTCTACTTTACGCTGCGCATTTTCGATGGCCTTGTTGACCCAGGGATGCTCGATGGCTTCACCATCCTGCATGCCCATTTTTTGCATTAAATTTGCCACACGATCCGAGGCAAAAATACGCATCAGATTATCTTGTAGGGAAAGATAAAAACGACTGGAACCGGGATCACCCTGACGACCTGAACGACCACGCAACTGGTTATCGACGCGTCGTGACTCATGACGTTCGGTGCCGACTACATGCAAACCACCTGCCTCGATGACCTGTTCATGCCTTTTTTGCCAGTCTTCAGTTATTTTTTGTTTTTTAGCCTCATCGATATCACCCGCCCCTGCCAGTTCGGCATCCAGATTGCCGCCCAACACAATATCTGTACCACGACCTGCCATGTTAGTGGCAATGGTAATAGAACCCGGTGCCCCAGCCTGAGCAATGATCTGCGCCTCTTTCTGGTGAAACTTGGCATTCAATACACTGTGTTCAACGTTCTGTTCTTTGAGTAACTCGGAAAGATATTCCGAGGTTTCAATGGAAGCCGTACCCACTAGCACCGGTTGTTTGCGCTCACGGCAGTCCTTTACATCTTCCGCAATGGCTTCAAATTTTTCTTTCGGCGTCAGGAATACCAGGTCCGTACTGTCCTCACGAGCAACGTCTTTTGCGGTAGGGACCACCACCACTTCCAGGCCATAAATCTGTTGAAATTCAAAGGCTTCCGTGTCCGCGGTGCCTGTCATACCAGCCAGTTTTTTATAGAGTCGGAAGTAATTCTGAAAGGTAATGGCTGCCATGGTCTGGTTTTCATTCTGAACCAGCACACCTTCCTTAGCCTCAACAGCCTGGTGTAAGCCATCAGACCAGCGCCGACCGGGCATGGTACGACCGGTAAACTCATCGACAATAACAACCTCGTTATCTTTAACGATGTATTCAACGTTACGCTGATACAGAGCATGGGCACGTAGTGCCGCATTGGTATGGTGTATGAGTTTTATATTAGCGGCATCATAAAGACTCTCGTCTTCACCCAATAAACCCATCTCAACCAGCAACTCTTCCACATGTTGATGACCAAGCTCGGTCAAAAACACCTGTTTACTTTTTTCATCCAGAAAATAGTCACCTTCTGCTTGCCCTGGTTCCAGCTCTTCGGTTTCCTGACGTTTCAACTTCGGCGCAATCTTGTTGATCTGTTTATACAGTTCGGAACTGTCTTCCGCTGCGCCGGATATAATCAGCGGGGTACGAGCTTCATCAATAAGAATGGAGTCAACTTCGTCGACAATGGCGTAATTCAACTCACGCTGTACCTTGTCTCCAATACCAAACGCCATGTTGTCTCGTAGGTAATCAAAACCAAATTCATTATTGGTGCCGTAGGTGATGTCAGCTGCATAGGCCTCACGCTTTTGATCATTGTCCTGACCGGAGAGGATGACACCAACGTTAAGGCCGAGGAAATTGTAGAGCTTGCCCATCCAGTCGGCATCACGCTGTGCCAGGTAGTCATTCACCGTTACCAGATGCACACCCTTGCCAGACAGGGCATTAAGATAAACTGCCAGA
>JAUVNZ010000181.1 GCA_030599435.1 Gammaproteobacteria bacterium
AGCAATGTGGAAGTCTGCGGATTTGATGGCCTGTTAGTCAATTTTGCGAGAGAGAAAGGCGCTAATATCATTATCCGGGGATTGCGAGCAGTCTCGGATTTTGAATATGAATTCCAACTAGCGGGTATGAACCGCAAGCTGGCGGACGATATTGAGACCCTGTTTCTCACCCCTGCGGAACAGTACACCTATATATCCTCAAGCCTGGTAAGGGAAGTCGCCAGCCTGGGGGGTGATGTTTCTCCCTTTGTTCATGAGAAAATCGTGGCTGAACTCGCGCGAAAATTACGGTAAAATAGTTTCCTCAAAAACCCTTGTATTTAAGTGTTTTAAACAAATATTTAAACTAAATAACGTACTGTTTTAGTGAGTTTCAGACTTTTGTGAGTAAAAAATGGCTTTAATTATTACCGACGAATGTATCAACTGCGATGTTTGCGAGCCTGAGTGCCCCAATGGGGCAATATATCAGGGAGATGAAATCTACGAAATTGACCCCAATCTGTGCACGGAATGTGTAGGTCACTACGACACCTCACAATGTGTGGATGTTTGCCCCGTGGACTGCATACCGCATGACCCAAATCACGAAGAAACCAAAGATGAGCTGTTGGCCAAATACCAGCGACTAACCGCTGAGTCGGCCTGATTACACCTACTAAGCCCCCTCTTGTTGATAACCATTATCAACTCATTTACAGATATTTAAACCCACATTTGCTGACAATGGAACGAAATGTAAATGCACATGACATCTGGCCTGTTACCCGATTGGCTGCTGATTTTATGTAACGTTTTCGCAGGCATTGCCTTACTGGTGGCTCTTTGGCGGGTGAACTGGAAGTTTATCAGTGCGATGCAAACAGGCCATCAGATAGGCGTCGTCTTTATTCTTATTTGTGGTCTTTACGCGATAGATATCGGCGTTAAACCAGGCATGACCATCCATTGGTTGGGTGTGATGATGACCGTAATGATGCTTGGGCCCTGGGTCGCTATATTGTTACTGTCCGCCGTTCACGCACTCTTTGCGATAGCCTTGAACATTGGTGGAATCGATACCATTGGATTTAACATCGTTGTATCCACACTGATCCCCATATCTATTGCCTATGCCATACATACATTTTCCTATTACAAATGGCCTCATATTGTCCCCATATACATTGCGCAGGTAGGTGTAGGGGATCTGTTATGCATGTTGTCGGTAGACGCCATCATGACCGCCCTGCTTTACACTTTCTTTGATTACCCAGGATTTACAATTCGTGAATACAGTTTTTTATTAGCGTTAATGGGGGGCATGGAAGCTCTCATTAGCACCTGGGTTGCAACCCTTTTGATTTGCTATTTACCCAGCTGGTTAGTGACCTTTAACGATGAAGAGTACATCCACGGAAAATAATATAGTTCATTCGACAGAGCTCCTACTGCTAAATACTATTCATTTATCGTACACCCATCAGTGGTACATCTATCAATGTTCATCTCTCATAGCCCTCCTCTAACAACCACCTCTCAATTATAAACGCCCATAAAAAAGGGGCGCTGTTATCAGCACCCCCTTCTCTAACTTTTTTCTAACTAGGTTTAACTTGCTGGCGCTTTATCAACACCACCACCCATTGTGTGCACTTTTACAGCAAGGATCTTAATGCTGTTTTTATCCAAACGTGGAGCCAAACCATCAACAGGCTCACCCCATGTCGGCATGTGACCAGAACGACCATGAGCGATCGTTTCAACTACAGCCTCCATGTCTCCGCCAAAACGCCAGATTTTATCCGTTAAGTTCACAGCACCGGTATAAACATCTCCATTGGCTAAACTTCCTTTAGCATGTGCACCATGACAGGCAAAACAAAGACTCTGGAACTTGGCATTCGCAGCTCTGTGAGTTTCACCACCTTTAGTCAATTGACCTGCGTTATCAAGCACTGCCTCACCTTTTGACAAAGCAATAACGAACTTCGCGAGGCCATTAACGTCATCCGCTGTTAATGAAGGATCACCACCCTTTGCAGGCATTGAACCAACTCGTCCTGATGTGATGGTTTCGACTATATTTTCTGGCGTGCCGCCAAACAACCAGTCATCGTCAGTTAAGTTAGGAAATGAGAATTCTCCATCAACCCGGCCTGCGCCACCAGAGCCATGACAGGGAGCGCAGTTATCACCAAATAACACTCTGGCTCTTCCCAATGCGAAATCTTTTATTTCCTCGTCAGCTAACATTTCACCAACTGTCATCTTGTCAATGCGATCCATATAACCCTGACGTACCGCCTCAATTTCGGCAGTATCATCACGGGCTTCGTTAACGTAGGTCCAACCATCCTGGTATTTCAAATCACCCGCTTTAATCGTTAACTCATTATATCCCTTCGACTCCAGAGCAGTTATTTCATCCTGGGTCCACGCCACACCCTGATAGTAAGGATTCGAATTAACCATAGCCATAATGCCCTTGGTGTGGCCATCAACCATGACTTCCATACCAGTGACTCCATTAACAACTTTCTGGATACCGTTATTGAATGGAGAGGATGGGTAAATAATGTAATAACAGGTTACAAAGAATAAACCTGCGTAAAACCCGATCGACCACCATTTAGGGGGTGTATTTTTTAACTCGCTTATATTATCCCACTTGTGTCCAGTTGAATTATCGCCTGGATCATGATCATGATCGCTCATTGAGTTCTCTCCTCCGAATTATCTAAAGCGTTATGTAGTTCGTCATCCTCTAAAGGAATCTGGCTTTCTTCCTGGTACGAATCTTTACCAGCTTTAAAAAACCACACATAGATGACTACAGTGCACGCTATAAGAAAAATAAACAAAATCCCCATTGTCATAATTTTGACCTAATTACCTTTCGTGTAATTCACGCACACAACGTTATTTTTATTAGTCTCGGTACTTGATCCAGCCATATATCGACCCGGCCAGGAGGCCCAGAAATATAATTACTACAAGTGTTGCGATAAATGTGTTCATAATTTCTCCTCAACCAATTTTTATATTGATATCGTAACCGTATTTACCCTTCTTACTTGCGGTAAAGCTGGCCAAATTTGTCGTGATAGTAATCGACACCTTCATCGAAATGTACCCAGGTTCCGCGAGATTGTAAGTACGCAATTAGCGCATCAAGCTCGGTAACATCTGTAGCATCACCATCAAAAGGACGCACATTAATTGGCGTAGGCTTGAAGCTGTCGGACCACTTTTCTGTTTCGCCGTGGCTGGTCCAGCTAATTCGCTCATAACGAGCCTTCATCGCTGCAACATCACCGTCCGTACCTTCAAGACCTGCCTGAGCCTTGAGATCAGCAATTGCATTGGCGATATCATCATCGCTATAAGGCACATTCATGCTTTGCAATATACTCATACGAGCCTGCACCCGGCTTAAATCAAGCGGAGTATTTTCGAACCAGGGCATATTGGGCATTACAGATTCTGGCACCACGGTACGTGGACCTCTGAAATGTTGTACGTGCCATGCATCTGAATACTTACCACCTACTCGAGCAATATCAGGACCAGTACGTTTAGATCCCCAGGCGTAGTTATGGTCATACTTGGACTCAGCCGCCAAAGAAAAGTGGCCATAACGCTCTTTCTCATCACGGAATGGACGAATCATCTGTGAGTGACAGAGGAAACATCCCTCGCGACGATAAATCGCAAAACCTTCATTTTCCAACGGTGTATTAGGCCGTATCCCCTCAACGATTGGCTCTGCATCGTCCAGGTAATAATATGGAACTACCTCCACAATGCCGCCAACTGCAACCAGGATAGCTATAAACATGCATAGTATATAAAGGTTGGACTCAACCTTGTCATGCGGGATGCCGCGTATAATCCCTCCGCGTACTTCTTTCATATCTGACATTTTATTATTCTCCCCTTAAGCCTTAGCAAACGATGGCGTGCCAGACGGAGCGAACTTTTTGGCCCGTATGGTCATTATGGTGTTATAGAGCATGATCACAAAGCCTAGTGATACAAATGCCCCGCCAAGTGCCCGCTGTGCATAGAAAGGATGCATAGCAGCAACTGAATCCGCAAAGGTATAAATCAAGTTACCTTGCTCATCAAATGCACGCCACATTAGACCCTGCAGTACGCCTGATGCCCACATTGCAGTGATGTATAACACGGCACCCAATGTATGAATCCAGAAATGCACATTCAGC
>JAUVNZ010000065.1 GCA_030599435.1 Gammaproteobacteria bacterium
ATTTTTCCTGAACTCATGTTCCAGTCCTCTTCAAATATAAATAAATTCTTTTACGTTTTCGTTTGCGCAGCTTATTTTAATAAAAAATAATTAAACAGCTGCGGCACCACTAACGATCTCGGAAATTTCCTGAGTGATCGCTGCCTGACGAGCTTTGTTGTAAGCCAGATTCAATTCATCAATCAAATCACTTGCATTATCAGTAGCTGCTTTCATCGCTACCATGCGGGCTGATTGTTCACTGGCTACATTTTCAACCACAGCCTGATATACCAGCGATTCAACATAACGTGTCAATAAATCAGTAATGACATCTTTGGCTTCGGGTTCGTATAAATAGTCCCAATGATGTGCGTATTCTTTTTCTTCTTCAGCCTGTATGGGTAACAGTTGTTCTATCTGTGGATCCTGAGCCATGGTGCTAATAAATTCGTTGTACACAACAAATAAACGATCAATTTCGCCGGTGTCAAAAGCATCCAGCATCACCTTTATGGTACCAATCATGTCGTTGATTCGTGGCGCGTCACCCAGGTGGGTTACTTCTGCTTTAATGTTGCTACCCAGACGTTTGAAAAACCCTCGGCCCTTGGAACCAATGGCACATATATCTATACCTACACCTTTACTATCCCACTCTTGTAAAGATTTTAAACTGGTGCGGAATAAGTTGGCATTCAAGCCACCACACAACCCACGATCACTGGATACAACAATAAATCCAACACGCTTTACTTCACGATCCTGCATATAAGAATGTTTATATTCAGGATGTGACTGCGCTAGATGGTGAATCACATTACGAATCTTTTTTGCATAAGGGCGAGCCGCCGCCATGCGATCTTGCGCTTTGCGCATTTTACTTGCCGCAACCATTTCCATGGCACTAGTAATCTTTTGCGTATTTTGAACGCTTTTGACTTTGGTGCGTATTTCTTTACCGACAGCCATACTTAATTCTTACCTTTAAATTAATTAATAGTGCCTAATTAATAGGTGCCAGATGCTTTGAACTTTTCGATGGCCGCTTTCATTTCATCAGCTACGTCATCACCAAAGTCCCCGCTCTCATTTATCTTGGCAAGCAGATCAGCATTATTGGAACGCAAGAATGAATGTAAGGCGGCTTCAAAATCCACAACCTTTTTCACATCCACGTCATCGATAAACCCTTCATTAGCAGCAAACAATGAACACGCCATTTCTGCTACTGACAAAGGTGCATACTGCAACTGTTTCATGAGCTCAGTAACGCGTTGGCCACGTTCGATTTGCTTACGAGTGGTTTCATCCAGGTCAGAGGCAAATTGAGCAAAGGCTGCCAGTTCACGATACTGCGCGAGATCGAGACGAACACCACCACCCAGTTTCTTAATGATCTTGGTCTGTGCTGCACCACCCACGCGAGATACCGACAGACCAGCGTTAATAGCAGGTCGTATACCAGCATTGAATAAATCAGCCTCAAGGAAGATCTGACCATCAGTGATAGAAATAACGTTAGTCGGTACGAAAGCTGACACGTCGCCTGCCTGAGTTTCGATAATTGGCAATGCAGTCAAAGAACCCGTTTGGTCTTTTACTTCGCCGTTAGTCAAACGTTCGACTTCTTTGGCATTAATACGCGAAGCACGTTCCAGCAAACGGGAATGTAAATAGAATACATCACCCGGATAAGCTTCACGGCCTGGTGGGCGGCGTAACAACAAAGAAACCTGACGATAAGCCCAGGCTTGTTTGGTTAAATCATCATAAACAATCAATGCATCTTCACCACGGTCACGATAGTACTCACCCATAGTGCAACCGGAATAAGGCGCGATATATTGCATAGCAGCAGGATCGGCTGCGGAAGCAGCAACAATAATTGTGTGCTCCAGGGCGCCGTGTTCTTCTAGCTTGCGTACTACTGATGCAATAGAGGATGCTTTCTGACCAATCGCGACATAGATACACTTAACGCCCGTGCCTTTCTGGTTAATGATGGCATCAATGGCTACGGCCGTTTTTCCTGTTTGGCGATCGCCGATAATTAACTCACGTTGGCCACGGCCAACAGGTACCATGGCATCGATAGCTTTAAGGCCAGTTTGAACAGGTTGGTCAACAGACTTACGTTCAATAACACCCGGCGCGACTTTCTCGATAGGCTCATGGCCAGCCGCCTCAATAGGGCCTTTACCATCAATGGGATTGCCTAATGAATCAACTACACGGCCTAACAGCCCTGGGCCCACTGGCACTTCCAAAATGCGGCCGGTGCACTGCACCTTATCGCCTTCGGTTAAGTGCGTATAACTACCTAACACCACCGCGCCGACGGAATCTTGTTCCAGGTTAAGCGCTGTACCAAATGTATTTCCGGGAAATTCGACCATCTCGCCCAACATTACGTCGGACAGTCCATGGATACGCACAATACCATCGGTAATGCTGACAATGGTTCCTTCGTTGCGCGCCTCGGTAGAGACATCAAAATTCTCGATTCGTTTTTTAATCAGCTCACTGATTTCGGATGGATTTAATTGCATTTTTTTTACCTTTAATTGGTGAAGCGCGACTGTAGACTGTAATTAGTCAACCAGCGTTACCCCACCAGTTCTACGGAAAGCTTGTTTAATTGGCTGCTCACTGAACCGTCAATGACCATGTCACCTGCTTTAATGATGGCGCCCCCCATGAGGCTTTCATCCACAGTGCATTTTAAAGACACTTCACGACCCAACCGATCCTTGAGTTTCTGGGCGATTAACTTTTGTTGTTCGGCACTAACTTCCTGAGCCGATATAATTTCAGCTTCAACGGTTTTTTCCGCTTCAGCTTTTAATGTTTCAAATTGCTCTGAAATTTCAGCAACAACATCCAGACGGCGGTTATCAGTTAACAATTTTACGAGGTTGCAACCCTGGTCAGTCATCACGCTTTTTTTACCAGAGCCCGCAATATCAATAATTAACTGAGCCAATTGCCCTTTATTAACGCTAGTATTGCCAATGATGTTCTGCATGTCCGCGTCTGCCGTAATTAACAGGACGGTTTGCAACATAGCAGACCATTCCTTTAATTGACCACTGGCCTGGGCCGTTTGAAAAATGGCTTCTGCGTATGGTCTAGCGATAGTGGATTTTTCTGCCATGGCCTTAGATCTCTGCTGCCAGGTCGTTTAACAAGGCATCATGAGACTTGGCATCGATTTCGCGCTTCAGCACTTTCTCTGCACCAGCAACAGCAATACTTGCTACTTGCACGCGCAGTGCCTCTTTTGCCTGATTCATCTCACGTTCGATATCCGCATTGGCTGCGGTAACAATACGTTCACCTTCGGTGCGCGCTGTTTCTTTAGCCTCTTCGACAATTTCAGAAGCACGTTTTTGACCTTGCGCCACAATATCAGCAGCCTGACCTTTGGCTTCTTTGAGAACCTCCAGCGCCTTCTTTTTAGCTAGCTCTTCTTCGTGCTTGCCTTTTTCAGCAGCAGCAAGGCCATCGGCGATACGCTTTTGGCGCGCTTCCATAATCCCGGACAGAGGTCCCCACATCACCTTGTTGACAAACCATATCAACAAGCCGAACGCAATCATCTGCGCTAAAAGGGTTACTGTTATATTCACTGTTTGTTTCCTCCCGGTTTATAACTGTTTGCACATATGCCAACAGTTTTTCACCAAGTTAGTTGCTTTATCTTTAATAACTTTCTATCTCTTAACTCTTTGCTATCTTTTAACAAAGAATCTCTTAACAAAGAGTAGAAAATATTAAAGCGCGCCGATCGCGGCAGCCAAAGCACCAACAAAGGGGTTAGCAAACAGGAACCACATGGCAAAGGCCAGGATGATGAATGGGAAAGACTCCATCAAACCAGCAAAGATGAACATGTTGGTCATCAATACAGGACGCATTTCAGGTTGGCGTGCAATGCCTTCCAACGTCTTGGCACAGATCAAGCCCCAACCAATGGCTGAACCCAGACCGGCAGCGGCAAGAATCACGCCTACACCTACAGCAGTGTATGCATAAATCATCGCGATCATATCAGGTGTCATTTGTTACTCTCCTAAATGTTTAAAAACTAAAATATTTATAAAAATAATTAAAACTTAAAACTAAAACTGTTTGAAACTAAAAACACGTTTAATGATCAGCGGTATGCGCCATACCCAGATACACAATGGTTAGCACCATGAAAATAAATGCCTGCAAAGTGATAACTAATATATGGAATAACAACCAACCCAGATCCAAAACAACTTGTAGTGGGAACCAGATAAGCATACCTGCACCAAGAGTGGCAGCACCGGCCAGTAGGGCAATTAGCAGGAATACCAGTTCACCAGCAAACATGTTACCGAACAAACGCAGACCGAGGCTCAATGGTTTGGCCAGCTCTTCAATGGCGGTCATCACAATGTTGGCAGGCATCGCAAATTTACCGAAGGGATGGAACAGGAACATTTTCAGGTAACCCATTGGGCCCTTAACCTTCAGATTGAAATACAGCGACAAGAAAAAAACCGTTAGTGCCATGGCCATCGGCACACTTAAGTCTGTGGTTGGCACAACCTTGAGGTAATGAATCCCAAACCAGCCTGCAATCAAAGGAAGCAAATCTACCGGAATCAAATCCATGAAGTTCATTAACCAGACCCAAACAAAAATAGTCAGTGCCATGGGTGCGATCAATGGGTGATGGCCAGGGAAAGAATCTTTTACCGAGGTTTGCACAAACTCAAGAATGGATTCGACAAAATTTTGAAAGCCGCCCGGCACACCATCGGTGGCATTTTTGGCAACGCGAGCACCGACACTTACGAACAAAATGCCGAGTAATATAGATATAACAATAGAGTCGATGTTCCAGGTCATAAACCCTTCACCGACATGGAGGTTGGTTAAGTGGTGTTGAATATATTCGACGGTACCACCACCGCCTTCTGCTTGAGACAAGGGTCTATTCCTTTTACAAAGTTTTTAATCAGAGCTGCGAGCCGCTTTCCGGTCACGCACACTCATCAGGTAACTAATCTGTGCCAGGACAAAGCCAACTATCATGGCCTTTGGTTCTAGCTCTATAAAGCCTAAACCGATTCCTAGCACTACGATTACTGCCGCAAACCTCACCACGGCACCAATGTATAAAATCATCAAACTCTTTTTTGGGTCACTCAAAGCAAACTCATTCGCTTGCGTAAAGCCCATGATTGAAATCAGGGCGAGTAACACACTGGCTAAGCCTCCGTAGAGTGCTGACAGTGCATTCCAAACACCTCCTGCGATTAGCAAAGAGCCGAAGACTCCTTCAGCCTGTTCGCTTTGCAAAACACCGAATACAAGGAACCCTGTCGCAACAACCAACGTCACTAACAACTGGACAAAAACAACCCGGCGGGCCTTAACAGCCAAATCGGACCCTAATGAATTCACTGAACTATTCACTAAAGTACTAGCTCATTAAATGCTGGCTCACTACTCATTGCAGGTTAGGATCATTCAGCAATTTGTATACTTTGAGGATGCCACCGACAAAACCCATTACGCCAAGGATCAACATAAAAATCGGTTTGGTATCGAGCCAGACGTCCAGCCCATAGCCCAGTAAAAAACCGGCTACGACCATTGAAGTCAGCATGGAACCAACACTGATTAAAAGAAGCCCGGGGCCCTTATGTTTTTTGGACACGAGTTCTCTTGATTCGCCTATCTGGATTCGCCCCACTTTTGATTCGCACTAAGCAAATCAGGAGCATCACAAAATTGGACGGGCATTATAACCAGCGGGCGCACGGGCGGCAAGTGACCATAAGAAAAATACAGCATTGTTGAGATTAAATTTATAAAGACTGGGTCAGATTCTTGGTTTGTCAGTACCTGAAACGCCGACCATCTCGCCGGGCACTAATTCCGGACACTAGTTGATGTGCTTTAAAATACCTTCGAGCTCGTCAAGACTGTTGTAATGAACCACCATCTTGCCGTTACCCCTGGCAGTGTGCTGAAACGCCACTTTGGCCGCCAATTTTTCCGTTAAATCATCCTGTAAACGTTTGATATCGGGATCGAGGCTTTTGACTAATTTTTTAGACTTAGCAGGCGATGTACTCAAACGCCGCACCAGTTGCTCGGTTTCACGTACAGAATAACCCTTGGCCGCTACTTCGCGTGCTGTCTGGCTTTGCTTTTCACCGTCAAGCGCCAGCAGGGCGCGGGCATGACCCATCTCCAGATCGCCCTGTTCCAGCATCTTACGCACATCGCTATTGAGGGTGAGCAGGCGAAGCAGGTTGCTCACAGCCGCACGGGAGCGACCTACGGCTCCAGCAGCTTCCTGGTGGGTCATCTCAAATTCATCGATAAGACGTTGTAATGCAACAGCTTCTTCAATGGGATTAAGATCTTCGCGCTGGATATTCTCAATCAGCGCCATGGCAATAGCGGCTTCATCTGGCACGTTACGCACCACCGCGGGAATTTCATGCAGGCCCGCCATCTGGGCGGCACGCCAACGGCGCTCACCAGCAATGATTTCATACTGGCCAGCGGTATTAATAGAGCGCACTACTATGGGCTGAACCACGCCCTGGGCGCGAATTGAATTAGCCAGCTCTTCAAGGCTTTCCGGGTGCATGTCCGATCGTGGTTGATATTTACCTGGCTGTAATAAGTCCACCGGTAATTCACGCATATCCGTTCCGGCTGGTTCTTCAGTGGGCACCACTGAGCCACTTAGTAAAGCATCAAGCCCTCTGCCCAAACCTCGTTTTTTTACCGCCATACTTTCTTACCTATCAAATTTTTACCTAACAATTCTTTACGTAACAAGAGTGTTTAAGCACTTGCTGACATATTGCGGCCATTTTCGCGACGAATCATTTCACCTGCCAACGCCAAATACGCTTGTGCACCTCGTGAGTTCCGGTCATACATCAATGCCGGCAAGCCATAGCTTGGCGCTTCAGCCAAACGAATATTACGTGGAATAACGGTACGGTACAGTTTGTCACCAAAGTGTTTGTTAAGTTGTTCCGTCACATCACCTGCCAATCGATTACGTGGGTCATACATGGTCCGCAACAAACCTTCTATTTTTAAATACGGATTCAGGGAGCTGCGCACTTCTTCGATGGTATTAACCAGTGCAGTCAAACCTTCAAGCGCATAGTATTCGCATTGCATGGGAATCATTACTGCCTGGGACGCCACCAATGCATTAAGGGTCAGCATGTTCAGGGAGGGAGGACAATCAATCAGGATGTAATCGTAATCACCAATAATTTCGACCAGGGCATCACGCAAACGGCGTTCGCGTCGAGTTTGCTGTAACAGTTCTACTTCCGCCGCAGTGAGATCGGCATTGGATGGTAGTAAATCATAACCTGCCTCGCCAGTGGGAACGACGGCCTCGGCTACCGTCGCCTCTTCCATTAACACGTGATAACTGGATAATTCCACCTCGTGTTTATTGACACCGCTGCCCATGGTGGCATTACCCTGTGGATCAATATCAACTAGCAGCACCTTGCGTTTGGTCGCAACCAAAGAGGCAGCCAAATTGACACTGGTAGTGGTTTTACCTACCCCGCCCTTTTGGTTAGTTACCGCAATGATTTTTCCCATTTTTGAATCCATTATTCCTGTTCGTACTATTTGTTCGTAATAGCTGTTCGTTACGTCTGTTTGTTTATCTGTTTACTGCCGGCTTTAGAATCACCAGGTGACGCTGCCCTTCCAGCCCGGGCACCTTCAGTGGGTACACCGCGTCTACTACGTACTTACTAGCAAGAGCCGTCGGTATCTCCAG
>JAUVNZ010000251.1 GCA_030599435.1 Gammaproteobacteria bacterium
AGACAATTAAGGGTAAAACAGTCACGAATCGAAGCAAGGGAAAAATTGCTATCAAGCCGATGATTAAAGCCTTGAAGAAGGTGAGTACTGGTAGCAACGTTGTCGTATCCGCTAATAGTGGGAATATGTTTGCCATCATGGCGGGGCTTGGTGTTCCACTAGTTGGTGATCAAGTATGCACGAGTCAGCCTGAGAATTGCCTGCCTTGTAAGAATAAGAAATGCTTCCCTAAAAAGGAATTTAACAATATTTGGTCGGTTACGTTAGGTAATGGAAAAGTGACTTTGCAGCGTTCCAAGTATGGTGACTAATTCATTTCCAAAAGATGGACTGGCAGGCCACTTATGGCCTGCTTTTCTTCTAGAAGGTTTGTTTAATACAGATAATTCAAATAATAATAAATTCATGTTTATTGACTATAATCAATGCAATCACAAAGAAAAAAGAATAAATTGTAATTCAATACTCAACAATATGAGGCTTTCGTTTAGGATGTCAAAGCCAGAATCTATCACTGCTCTTCTTCAACAATGGCGGAAAGGTGATGCCAAGGTGCTCGATGAGCTTAGCCCTCTCGTATATCAGGAACTCCATCGAATCGCTAATCACTATATGCGAGGTGAAAGGAAAACGCATACCTTACAACCCACTGCGCTTATTAATGAAGCCTTTATAAAGTTGATAGGGAGTGATGTTCACTGGCATGACCGAAAGCATTTTTATGCCGTTGCAGCACAACAAATGCGCCATATTCTGGTGGATTATGCCCGAGCCAAAGATCGTAAAAAACGAGGTTCGGATTACACAAGGATCACCTATGAAGAATCTAAAATTCCGGAAAAATCGAAATTAAGTATTTTAGAAATAGATGATGCACTACATGCATTGAATAGCGTTGATCCGCGTAAACATGAAATGGTGGAGCTGTATTATTTTGGTGGTTTGAAGATTGAAGAAATTGCCAGCTGCTTAGATGTTTCTTCAAAAACTGTTCAACGTGAACTACGAATGGCGGAAGCCTGGCTTCAAAAAGCGCTGAATCCCAATGAAGATGACACCTGAACACTGGCAGAAACTTGATGAACTATTCCAGGCTGTTATCGAGCTGGATAGTGATGCTCGAGAAGCTTATCTGAATACGCATTGTACCGATCCGACTTTACGCGATGAAGTTGAGAATCTTTTATTTAATGATACCAATAATGAAGATGGAATCAGAAAGAGTCTATTCACCGAAGCAGCTTATCTGTTAAACACAGTACGAACGGGTGAAAAAGTTGGTGCCTATACTATAGATGAAGAAATTGGTCATGGCGGCATGGGGACTGTCTACCTTGCGTCGCGTAGTGATGCTATTTTTAAAAAGAAAGTTGCCATTAAGATCCTACACAATGTATTAGCCTCTGATGAGGAACGGAAAAGATTCAAAGCTGAACGTCAAATTTTAGCAAACATGGAACATGCCAACATTGCGCGGCTTTTAGATGGCGGAGCATGTGATGATGGTTCACTCTATTTAGTCATGGAGTATGTTGATGGTCATACAATCGATGTGTATTGCAAACAACATCAACTATCGATTAGAGAGCGAATAAAATTATTCTTTCAGATATGCAATGCGATTCAATATGCACACCAGCATCAAATACTACATTGCGACATTAAACCCAGTAATATTCTCGTGAGCCATAATGGAATACCTAAACTAGTCGACTTTGGTATATCCCAACTGCTTTCTGCAACAGGCAAAGATAATACTATTGAAGGAAATTCAACTCGTTGCCTTGCTATGACACCGGCTTATGCTAGCCCTGAACAACTCGCGTGCGAAGAGCTGAATGAAAGTAGTGACGTTTACACACTCGTCCTCGTATTGTACGAAATACTAACGAACCACCATCCTGAATTTGATGAAAATAATGTGTACCAACCTTCTAATAAGACTTCAACGTTAGATTGGGATCTAAATGCAATTTTGACGTGTGCATTATCTAAAAATCAGGCGTCTCGCTATCAATCTGTATCTGAGCTAGTCGATGATCTTAAAAAATATCTAAACAAACAACCCGTTAATGCTCGTCATTCCACGTCCATTTACAGACTAACTAAATTTTCACAGAGAAATCCTGCTTGGCTTACTACAATATTTTTAACCTTTATTACCATCATGTTGATTGTTTATGCGTTACATGAAACTCATGAGATCACTAATGAAGAAATACAGAATATCATTCGTGAGCATACTTCTATGCGAGGACAGTTAAAAACATCCTCAATTGCAGTGCTACCTTTTTCTATTAATAAAAATCAACAATTGGCAAAAGGGATCACGGATGATCTTATTCGTGATCTTTCGAAAATAAAGCAATTTAATATGATTGCAAATAATACAGTCCGACAATACGACTCTATAAAAATAGATACAAGCAAGTTACAAAAAGAACTTAATGTAGACTATTACGTAAAAGGAAATATTCATATAAGTAAGAATGAGATAAATATAGAGGTGACATTATTTAATATAATGGCCAATAATAAATTATGGCAAAAAACATATCGACGACCTATAACCGATCTCTTTGATTTGCAAAATTTGATAAGTGCCAATATTGTAGAAGCCTTTAATTTATCGATTTCAGATACTGAATATCGACTTCTTGCCAAACGCTATACAACCAGCCTAACTGCGTATGAGTATTTTTTGCAGGGACTCAAGCATTACGGCCAACGCTTCCAACAAGCTAACCAACTTGCGCGTGAAAATATTGAAAAAGCGATTACTCTAGATTCTAACTTCGCACGTGCCTACGCAGTATTGGCAAATACACATCGTGCTGATTTCGTTAACAACTGGACAAAGAATTCTAAAGACTCAATCCAACTGGCGGAAAAATTTGTGCGCACGGCAATTGAACTTGATCCGGATTTGGCTCAAGCCCATTTTGTTAAAGGTCTTATTCACCGCGAGCAGAAGCAACTTAATGAAGCGATGGCCAGTGCCGCTAACGCCATTGCACTCAATCCTAGTTATGCTGATGCCTTTATCTTATTAGCTTCTGTGATGTGTTATTCACATTCACCAACTAATAGTATTACCCTGATAAATAAGGCCGTACGCCTCAACCCAAACCATTCAACTAACTACAAATTCCACTTAGGACAATGTCAGTATGTTTTAGGAAAATATCAAGGTGCAATTCAAACATTTGAAGATACTATTGCTAGAAACCCGACTTCACAACGTACAAACCTTTGGCTAGCCGCCAGTTATGCCC
>JAUVNZ010000185.1 GCA_030599435.1 Gammaproteobacteria bacterium
ATAGGGTAGATTGCCACGGTCAAAGGACGATCCCAGTCTGTGGTGCGCAGCTGGTTTAAGTAAGTGCCCGCTGCGACCAGAAACAAAATGATCAGCAAGGCTAAAATGCGTACTTGTCGAAATGTACTCATTAGGTAGTAAAAATTAGGATATTTTTCTCAAGACTTTCCCTTAAAATCAGGCGGATGGCCTTTTGAGAACCGGAGTTAACTTGTGTGTTAATGAGGATCTCAAAAAACCTTCCAACGCCGTATTGTGAAAAATAGACCATTTTTAAGTGATTGTTTTTACGCCGTCAGGGGTACCCAACAGCAATACATCGGCTGGCCGAGCTGCAAACAGGCCGTTGGTTACCACGCCTACTATGCCATTTAGAGTGTTCTCCAGTTCCACGGGATTCATAATCTCCAACCCATGTACATCAAGAATCACATTACCATTATCGGTGGTAAAACCTTCCCGATAGGCTGGCTGGCCGCCCAGCTTCACCAGCTCCCGAGCCACATAGGAACGAGCCATAGGAATCACTTCAACAGGTAGTGGAAATTTGCCCATAATGTCTACCAGCTTGGATTCATCGGCTATGCAGACAAACTGTTTAGACACCGCCGCAACAATCTTCTCGCGAGTCAACGCACCGCCACCGCCCTTCATCAAATGCAGGTATTTATTGGATTCATCAGCGCCATCCACATACACATCAATAACATCCACCATGTTCAGGTCTTCCACTGGAATCCCATGACCTCGAAGGCGATCAGCCGAGGCTTCGGAACTGGCCACCGTGGTTTCAATCTGACCCTTGATTTTGGCCAGCTCGTCGATGAAAAAATTTGCGGTACTACCGGTACCCACACCCACAATCATGCCCGGTTTAATGTATTCAATAGCCGCCACTGCTACCGCCTTTTTCATTTCGTCTTGATTCATCTCTTTATCCTTTCTCAAAATTCTCGCCAGTATAACGCAGCTAACACCCTGCGTGACTGACAGATCACCAATGAGCTGTTACCTTACGCCCATGCTGGAAGAGTACGTTAAAAAAATTCAGGAAGCGCGCGTATACGATGTCGCTCAGAAAACCTCGCTGGAGCTAGCGGTGTCGCTTTCGTCTCGTCTGGATAACCGTGTGTGGCTTAAGCGTGAAGACCTGCAACCTGTATTCTCCTTTAAACTACGCGGCGCCTATAACAAGATATCCAGCCTCAATGAGCAACAACGAGCCAAGGGCATTATAGCCGCCTCTGCTGGCAACCATGCCCAGGGCGTTGCTTTGTCGGCCAGCCGTTTTGGGCTACATGCGCTAATCGTTATGCCTAAAACCACCCCTGATATCAAGGTCCGTTCTGTCGAGCAGCTTGGGGGTGAAGTCATTTTGTATGGCAATACCTATGACGATGCCTCAGCCCATGCTCATGAACTGGCCCAGGAACGAGATATGACCTATATCCACCCCTACGATGACCCTGATGTCATCGCTGGCCAGGGCACCATCGCCATGGAGATACTTAAACAACACGAAGAAACTCTTAACGCCATTTTTGTGCCTGTGGGTGGTGGCGGTCTTATTGCTGGGATTGCAGCCTATGTAAAATCACTTCACCCAGAGGTTAAAATCATCGGCGTCGAACCCGACGATGCCCCGTGTATGCATCATGCTCTCGAGGCTGGCGAACGAATAATACTGGATCAGGTAGGCATCTTTGCCGATGGGGTTGCCGTGCGTCAGGTTGGTGAAGAACCCTTCCGAATCGCCCGTGAAGCCGTGGATGAAATAATTCTGGTCAGCACCGATGAAATCTGTGCGGCTATTAAGGACATCTTTGACGATACCCGTTCTATCACAGAACCGGCGGGTGCACTGGCGGTAGCGGGACTAAAAAAATACGTATCCCGTGAGGATATTCACGGCCAGGAACTGGTTGCCATCGACAGTGGCGCCAACATGAATTTTGATCGCATGCGGCATGTGGCAGAACGTGCCGAATTGGGCGAACGCCGTGAGGCGTTAATCAGTGTGACCATCCCCGAAGTAAAAGGTAGTTTCCGTAAATTTTGCGACACCATCGGCCTGCGTGGTATCACGGAATTTAATTATCGGTATGCTGATTCTACAAAGGCTCACGTATTTGTTGGCGTAAAAATGCAGAACGGTGATGCCGACAAGGATAGTCTTATTCGTGATCTGGAAGCCGGAGGTTATGCCGTACTCGACATGACTGATAACGAAATGGCCAAGGTTCATATTCGTTACATGGTGGGTGGGCACAGCTCCGGGGTAACAAATGAACGCCTGTTTCGCTTCCAGTTTCCAGAGCGGCCGGGTGCCCTGTTACGATTTCTCAACCGCATCGGTGAACGCTGGAATATCAGTTTATTCCATTACCGTAATCACGGTGCTGCTTATGGGCGTATTCTCACTGGTATCCAGGTGCCCACAGAAGATAACGATGATTTCCAGCAGTTCCTCGACGAACTCGGATATGAGTCCTGGGAAGAAACAGACAATCCTGCTTATAAGATTTTTTTAAGTTAAATATTCATTAACCCTAAAAAAATTAGTTATATATTTCATTGAATTATCTAATTATTTTGCCGCTATTATGTAAACACATTAGATTAAGAAAACCACGCCAGCGAAAGTAATCGCTAGTGTAGGAGAGAAATGGCCCTTTCACCTGACAAACCAGTTGCCGACGATCAACCGTCCGAGAAACCTCGCATAATCATCGTGGATGATTCGCGCCTGGTCAGGGTGTCCCTGTCCAACGTACTTCAGGATGAATTCGAGATTGTTGAAGCCATCGACGGGGAAGAAGGCTGGAGCACTCTGTTAGCAGATGACAACATTCAGGTTGTGCTAACCGATGCGGGCATGCCCAAACTGGATGGCTATGGTTTGATAGAGCGTATTCGCGCCCATGACAACAAACGCCTTCACGAAATTCCTATTATTATGATCACCGCTGCCGAGGATGAAGAATCCCGGCTGGAAGCGCTGAAAATAGGCGCCACAGACTTCATCACCAAACCGTTCGAAAAGTCTCAGCTACTGGCCCGGGTTCGGGCACAGGCCAAGCTGGATCAAACAACGCGCGATCTGGCGAAAAAATCTACGGATGACAAGGTCACCGGCATACGCAGCAGGCACTACTTCCTGATGCGTGGTAAGCAAGACCTGGCCTTTACCACCCGTCACAATCAGGATTTGTCTGTCATCGTCGTCGGTATGGATAATTTTCAGACCCTCAGAGCTACTGATGATAAAGCTATTATTATGAATGCCTTAAGTGCTGTCGCTAGAGCACTTAAGTCGAGCATACGGACTGAAGACACCCTTGCGAGAACCAGTAATTCCCAATTTGCGATCATCGCACCGACTCTGGGTTGGTCCGAGGCCGAAATGGTTTGCAATCGTATACGGCAACAAATTTCTGAGTCCCCTTTTAACAATGAACATTCAAAGCTTTCCCTCACGGTCAGTCTTGGCCTGGTTAATCATGGGGTCGATAAAGTCGATACCATTGAGGAATATTTATCCCTGGCTGAAAAGTACGTTGCCAAAGCTCAGGCCGCTGGCGGTAACAGCCTCATGGCAACCGAGCAAAAAAAGGTCGCCGAGAAAAAAAGGATCAGTATCGATTCGGCTTTACGGGTCCTGCTTCAGGGCAAGCCAGATGCCATCGTCCCCCACCTCAACGCTATTGCTGCACAAATAATCCCCCTGCTGGAATATTGCAATAAAAAGCTTATATGGGGTGCCGATGATCACATTGAGGCCATTAAAAAAAGACTGAAGCCCTGACCACGTACCCGGAGCGTGTAAAACCAGTCGCTACGGGCATCCTGCACCCTCGGGGCATAAACCCTCACGCGACACTAGTACATCCATGTACGTCGTCCATGGTTAAAAAAACCGGCTTTCACAACAAGCCTGCCCCCCAATTATCCAGTTTCTGCCGATGTGTCCCCTGATACAGTAAAACATCTGAAAATCTCATTTTTTTATACAGTTAGCTAATTTCATGATCAAGAGCTCTGCGTATAGATCTACAAAATATGATATCTCACTGAAATTTAATATAATTTGTGACCATTATCACAGTGTTTCGGGTCTATTTTCCGGAGCATATGCAATGCAGGCACCAAGCTATTAACAGGGTC
>JAUVNZ010000233.1 GCA_030599435.1 Gammaproteobacteria bacterium
ATTTGGTATACATATAAATGACGCAGGTTCATAATTTGATGTTTCCTCTTAGTTATTATATGTAATATATTGATTAATAAGTGGTTTATCTGGTTAATATTTGAGCAAGATAATCACAAGATTTGGCAACAACAGTCATTCACGAAAATCGGTTAATAACTCAAAAAGACCCAGAATATGAACTTAGTCTCAGATTTTTATTATAAAAAACGGATAGTTACTTAACTATGGCCACCCCAAAAGCACAAATGAATCTTAATGGTCTGGCTCGAAAGCTGGTCAGTGATGGCCTGCTGTCCGATGCTGACGCCCAAAAAGCTCAGGAACCTGCAGAAAAGAAAAAAGTGCCCCTGGTCGGCTACCTGGTTGAAAATAAGCTGGTGGATGATAAAGCTATCGCCACTGCTGGCTCAGAGGAATTCGGCATTCCCGTGTTCGACCTTAGCTCCATAGATCTCGAATCCGACATTACCAAGCTGGTCGATGAAAAACTGATTCGCAAACACCATGCCTTGCCCCTTTTCAAACGCGGCAACCGGTTATTCATAGCGGTATCTGACCCCACTAACCTACAGGCTCTGGACGAGATCAAGTTCCACGTAGGTGCTACCACTGAAGCCATTCTGGTAGAAGAAAGTAAACTTAAGGAAATCATTGAAAAGGCCATGTCGGCTTCTGACACCACATTGTCAGATTTAAGTGATGATAGTGACCTCGATGATCTGGATATCGGTAGCGTAGAAGATGATGATACAGGTGATGATGTAGATGTGGATGACGCACCGGTGGTGCGTTTCGTCAACAAGGTTCTACTGGATGCTATCAACAATGGCTCTTCTGATGTTCATTTTGAACCCTATGAAAAAATCTATCGAGTCCGTTATCGAAAAGATGGCGTATTGCAGGAAGTAGCAACTCCACCTGTGGCATTAAGCCGACGCATTGCAGCACGTCTCAAGGTGCTTTCTCGTCTGGATATTTCTGAACGTCGCGTCCCACAAGACGGTCGTATGAAAATGAAACTGTCTAAAAACAGGGCTATCGATTTTCGTGTAAGTACTTGCCCAACACTGTTTGGCGAAAAAATCGTATTACGTATTTTAGATCCTACTAGTGCTCAATTAGGCATTGATGCTCTGGGTTATGAAGAAGACCAGAAAGACCTCTACATGGATGCATTACAAATGCCCCAGGGCATGATTATTATTACTGGCCCGACTGGTAGCGGTAAAACGGTATCTCTTTACACTGGCCTGAATATTCTTAATACCGAAGATAAAAACATTTCCACTGCAGAAGACCCGGTGGAAATTAACCTGGCGGGTATAAACCAGGTCAACGTGAACAATAAAATTGGACTTACTTTTTCCTCGGCACTGAAGGCTTTCCTTCGTCAGGATCCAGACATCATCATGGTGGGTGAGATTCGTGACATAGAAACGGGTGAAATTGCCATTAAAGCGGCCCAGACAGGTCACCTGGTGTTATCAACCATGCATACCAATGATGCCCCGCAATCCTTGAGCCGAATGATCAATATGGGTATTGCACCATTCAATATCGCCTCTTCAGTTTCGCTGATTATTGCGCAACGTCTGGCCAGGCGCTTATGCAACAGTTGTAAAGCTCCGGCGGACATTCCAAAAGAAGCGTTACTTGAAGAAGGCTTTTTAGAAGAAGAACTGGCGGGACTAAAAGTTTACAAACCTGTTGGCTGCGACCAGTGTGACAAAGGTTACAAAGGCCGAGTTGGTGTGTATCAGGTTATGCCAATTTCGGATGAAATGTCCCGGATTATTATGGAAGGTGGTAATGCAATAGACCTGGCTGATCAGGCTGATAAAGAAGGTATCAACGATCTTCGCAAGTCGGGGTTATTAAAAGTCAAAAATGGTCTTACTAGCCTGGAAGAAATTAATCGTGTTACACAAGAATAACAAATAGTTAAACAATAGTTAAAAACAGAATAGGGACAGGATCAGCCAATGGCAAAACAAGCAACAGCAGCGGCCCTCTTTACCTGGGAGGGCATGAATAAAAAGGGCAGTCGTGTCAAAGGTGAGATCTCTGGATCCACTCTGGCATTAGTCAAAGCCGATCTTCGTCGTCAGGGCATTACACCATTAAAGGTTAAGAAAAAACCAAAACCCCTCTTCGGCGCTAAAAAAGGGAAAATTACTGCCAAAGACATCGCTATATTCAGTCGCCAACTATCCACCATGATGGCGGCAGGCGTGCCGCTGGTACAGTCTTTCGAAATTGTAGGCAAGGGCCATGAAAACCCTGCCATGCAAGACCTTATTATGGATATTAAAGCCACCGTTGAAAGCGGCTCAACACTTGCGGAAGCCCTGGCCAAACATCCATTCCACTTCGATGGACTATATTGCAGCCTGGTCCATGCGGGTGAACAAGCTGGTATTCTGGAAACATTGTTAGACAAAATCGCTACCTACAAAGAAAAAGTTGAGGCTATAAAAGGTAAAATTAAAAAGGCGTTATTCTACCCAACGGCAATTGTAGCTGTTGCTTTTATTATTACAGCCATTCTTTTGATTTTTGTTATCCCTCAGTTTGCAGCTACATTTAGCAGCTTTGGTGGAGACCTGCCTGCGCTTACCAAAATGGTCCTTAGTCTATCTGAAGTTTTCCAGGAATGGTGGTGGGCTATATTTGGAGGTTTGGGTGCTGGTATATATGCAATAGCGCAAGTAAAAAAACGGTCCAAGAAATTTAATGTAATGATGGATCACGTAATACTTAAGTTACCTATCATAGGTGACATCATCACCAAGGCTACCATTGCCCGCTTTGCCCGCACCCTGTCTACCATGTTTGCTGCCGGCATGCCGCTTGTAGAAGCCATGGATACCGTAGCCCATGCTGCGGGTAACGCTGTTTATACTGATGCCATATTAGGAATGAAAGATGAAGTTTCCACAGGCCAGATGATTAACATCTCCATGAAAGAAACCGGCCTGTTCCCGAACATGGTAGTGCAAATGCTGGCCATTGGTGAAGAAACAGGTTCCGTAGATAGCATGCTCTCCAAAGTCGCCGACTTCTATGAAGAAGAAGTGGACAATATGGTGGACGGCCTCAGCAGTTTGCTCGAACCGTTGATCATGGCCGTATTAGGCCTGGTAATCGGCACGTTGGTTATCGCCATGTACTTACCAATATTCAAAATGGGTCAGATTGTTTAAAAAAGGGCTTGTCTCTGTCATTAGGTTTCAACTTCTAGCATGGCCTTACTTGAGCTCTTAAGCACCAACACGGCGTTCTATTTAATTTGCGTAGGACTGCTAGGGCTTGCAGTCGGCAGTTTTCTTAACGTCGTTATTTATCGATTACCCATCATGATGGAACGTGAGTGGGTATCTCAATGCGCTGAGCTAACCAAATCTCAGGAAAGCGATTCAGACAAAAGTGTTCCTGATAAAGACG
>JAUVNZ010000216.1 GCA_030599435.1 Gammaproteobacteria bacterium
CCTGAAGCTGACTCAAACTGTTATTTGCGTGATGAGTAAAGAGTTGCCTCCGTCCCCTTTAATCCATTGTTGTTGGTAATAGCCAAGTGGTTTAAATGTGATATGTAAGACTTGACCCCGTAGTCATGATGGCAATCCATCGCATCTTCATAAGCTTCCACCTAGACCCGGTTCAATAAAATATGTTGAATATATGGGAGGCTCAAAAAATATAATCGAGATGGCGAGAAAGGATTATGCCAAAGGCGAGTATCGCTGGGTAGCTGAAGCGCTTGATCATGTTGTTTTCGCTGAACCGGATAACAAAGAAGCAAAAAACCTGCTGGCAGATACTCTGGAGCAATTGGGTTATGTTGCGGAGTCTGGGCCATGGCGGAACTTCTATCTATCGGGAGCAAGAGAATTACGTGAAGGGGTGAAGCCTGCACCAACACCAAATACAGCCAGCCCTGATGTTGTTCAGAACATGCCTATCGTGATGATACTCGATTATATGGCGGTAAGGCTCAATCCTGAAAAAGCCGCCGGCAAGAAGTTGAAGATTAATTTCAACTTTACGGATGTCAATGAGTTGTATACAGTCTTTCTTGAAAATTCTACTTTAAATAACCGTGAAGGGAATGCAGATGATGCTGATTCGACGATTAAAACCACTCGCGCAACACTTGATAATATTATGCTAGGTAAATTGACTGTTGAGGAAGGTTTAAAGAGTGGTGCGATCAAAGTTAAAGGCACCAAAGGCAAGTTCAAAGAGCTTCAAGGGATGCTGGATGATTTTGAATTCTGGTTCAATATTGTAACCCCATAAGAAAATCTATGAATAACCATTACATCCGGTGGCAACCAGAAGCACTGTTCATTTATTGTTTTGCTTTTTGTTGCCGATGATGTATGGTGCTGAGCGTCTGCTTTTTGCATCCAGCTTGATTTTAGTGGCACATCTTGAATGACGTAACTTGAGTGTTCTGAGAGATTACTTTTAATATTCTATCCGGCTGTTATGTGCCGGTAAGCGACCAGTGGATTACTAATAATCCTCAATTTTAAAATGATACTATGGGTTATTAATTACAAAGGAATAAAGCATTACCACAAATCATTAGAACTTCTGTGAAGAGATAAAAAATTATGAATAAGAAATATCTACTCTTTATCATTTGCCTTATTGTAATAAACAGTTCTGTTTATGCTTCAAAGGCTGAGCTTCAGAAACTTGAAAAACGATGTGAGGATGCGAGACAGAAAAAAATTGCGCCTTTACGAAAACAAGCTGTAGATGAGTGTGCAAAAAAAGACAGGGCTACGCGTGATGCGCGTGAAAAATGTGAGCGATTCTATGTCGATTATGGAGAAGCTGTACATTATAAATATGGTGGCCACAAAGAAAGAATGTTTAATGACCTGCCGGTATGTCTTGAATTCTACGAGGCCGAGAGGAAATACAAAGCTAAATAACTGCGATGATTCAATTATTTTGGGCTCAGAGTAAAAACTCATGACCGTCTGTTATGTGCCGTACTTTCCCTGTTGATGTAAATAAATGATGGTCTGCTATCCAGGGGGAAACAGACTTACGGAAAATATGTCCGAAGGTAAAAAACCGACCCACACCGGACTGTCGAGGGTTAGTCTTCAAAGGGCGAAGTACATCACAAAGAGACCTGTGTGCTGATTAATATGGATGACATGTGGGTAAAAGGATTTGCTACAGATTGTTGGCAGGATGGTGTTCGCCAGTTTTATAGAAACAGGAGCATTAGTGGTGAAACTAAAGCCATGATTTGGCAGAATCATGAAATTTATTGGTTAGAAGCAGAGGGGAATCGGCGTTATTTATTTAGGGTAATTTGCTTTGACTTAGGTTAAAAAGGGTGTTTATACTTCCTATACTTGCATTATGCTCTGAACAGTTACATCAACCAGTCTTACAATCATAAGCGGTTGTATTCGGCGATTGATTATTATGTACCAGCCGAATTTGAATGAATGGCGTGTCCGTTTTATCGGGGGGAGATCGCGCCAAAAACCTTGCGGCGTCTGGTGAGCTTTTCGTTAGCTTACAACAATAAACGGAAACATATATGCCTCTTGAACTTTTCTATAGCTTTTCAACATTACATATATTCCTTGCAACAATAGTCTTCATCTATCTTACGTATGAAATCGGCTATCAAATTGGAAAATATGTGCTGTTGCGTTATGAGCATATTGTCGATACCACTCAAGGACCGATGGTAAGCGGCATACTGGTGACGCTGGCTTTTATGCTCGCATTTACCTTCAGTATGGCAGCATCCCGCTTTGATGCTAGAAAACAGATTGTTCTTCACGAATCAAATGCAATCGCTACGGCGTACCTGCGTGCAGACTTGCTGGCATCGCCATATAAATCAGAAGTAAAACGTTTGTTGCGCGAGTATGTGGACTTGCGTCTGCAGGCTATAGATATAACCAAGCGCGAAATGGCTATAACCAGGTCGCTTGAGATACACGAACTTCTATGGTCCCAAATTACGTCAGTAGCGGAACAATATCCCTCTCCGCTTACCGCATTAATGATACAGTCAATCAACCAAGTTATTGATATACACGAGAAGCGAGTAACCGCTGCTTTACGCGAACGAATACCAATCAATATCTGGCTTACGCTTTATGCAATTACTGCGTTCGCCATGATGACGATGGGGTCTCAGTCTGGACTATTAAAGAAGCGCAGGTTAATGCAGGTTGTCCCGACTGTGTTGGCTTACTCTGCACTCATAACACTTGTTGCGGATCTCGATCGCCCTGTTGAACTGAGCACAATTAAGGTAAGCCAGGAGACCATGATCGAACTTCAGAAAAGCATAAATCGAGCAACGCAGTGACTTATTGATTTATGTACGGTCATCTTACGATGATGAGAAACCCCGGATTTTCTTGCCAGCCAATAATCACCTCCAGTGGAGTTCAAAAGGGCGCAGGGGTTAAATTTTTACTAATTGCTCATTATTTAATCCCTGCGTCCCTTTTTTAAAGAACTGTTCGTTAACTACAGCGCACTACTGCTGGATTCCCTGAAATTGGGGAAAGCTATGATGTCGATGTAACTTTCACTCTGAATGACTGCTATTGGCCGGATATTCGCACTCAATATCTATGATCGACAGGGAAAAAGCGACCCAAAGGCGACCTTCAAATCTGCAAATAAAATACAGTCTATAATGGTCATTATTTGTTATGAAACTAAATGAACTGAATTTTCATTCAAGTTGTGACCTACGCTTCACGCCCGCCACTTCACTAATGTTAGCAACGTTCAGTTTTTGTTCAGGTTGTTTCATTTAATATGAATATCGAAACTGAATAGGAGAAAAAACATGAAAACTTTACAGCTGTCTGTTCTTGTATCAATTACAATTTTATTTTCCAGTATAGCCTTGGCCGAACCCAAGGAATTCAAGAATGTAGACGTGAACGCTGACGGTTTTTTGGATAGTGCAGAATTTACCAACAGCGGTGCGGAAGAGCCGTTTAAAGAATTTGATGGTAATGGTGATGGTAAAGTGAGCAAGGATGAATACGAAGAAAAGCTACAAGAATGTGAATAACACCTCCAGGGTAACCGCGGGGGAAGATCACCCGCG
>JAUVNZ010000379.1 GCA_030599435.1 Gammaproteobacteria bacterium
ACACTGGCATCGACCCAATGCCCCAGCATGGCTGTAACAGCACTTGCTGCAATCAACACATAGATCAGCACATTGTGGAATTGATAGAGAAACCGTACCAGTGGACCACGCACCCTTGTTTCGGGAAGCCGATTCGGCCCATGCTTGGCTAGCCTGTTACCTGCCTCTTCTCCGGATAGTCCACTTAGATTCGTGTCGAGTAATTCGAGAACTGTTTTTGCATTTTCGGTATGCCAACTTTCAGGTACACGTGCTCGATCATCTGATTGACCACTCTGTTCTCTGAATGCTCTAAGTGTCTGACGTGTCATCACCGCCCCCACGATTGCCAGAATGACCAACGTAGCAAGGAAGATCAACCATTCTATGACCGCAACATCAAATCTCCATGTTAAATCTTCATTCATCTGAACACCTTTTTTGATGTGACTCTGGGTAGTACAACTAACCTGTCACAAATATCTAACGATCATGGTCAGGTCTTTTTGCTGATAAGCCAGTATGTTATTCCTAATGCCAAAACAACAGCAGCTGTTGCTAATACAAACGGCGGCGTAACTTCTTCAAAGTCAAAGATTATCACTTTACGAGAGATTGCCATCAGCGCAGTCGCAACGACTAACCTTACTGGAATGACGTCAGTTTTGAGATAGAGCGTAATATTTATAAAGATCTCGATAGCGATTAATACAGCAAGGAAAGCGCCAAATGTTGCCAGGATGTCGCTAATACTCAAAAGCAAAAATGGCGGCTGTGCTAGACGCTGATACAGAACATAAATAACATCACCGATACCCCAAACAATAACGGCAACCATTAGTACCGCCAATACTTTTACGGCCACACGTATAATCTTGTGGAGAAAACCTATAAATAGGTCATCTGATTTGTCTGCCAGTTCATGACCAGGCTCACCAAAAACATCTTTTTTATTTTCGTTATCCATGCTCAATGCCTCTTCAGCGACAGTGAAATATCATCAGTGGTTTTGCTTCCCACTTTTAATTTAGTATACATGCATTAGTGAATAAAATTAAGTTACTACTCTCATCTCTAAGGGTGCGGTAAGATCGTTATTAAAATTAATCTAAAGCAACAACTGCAAGTTAACCTGGCGTGGTTCTTGTATTTTATAAATTTACTCCCCGAATAGGGCTGAGGAATTAAAACACCATGGATTTTGAATGGGTTGCCATAGCACTAGGTGATGTCACCTGGATATCGCTAGCTTTTTTCCTGGGTTTTCTAGCGAGACTTATTAGCCTGCCGCCGCTGGTTGGTTTTCTGGCAACCGGTTTCCTGCTCAATTACCTGGGTTTCGCAAGTGGAGAGACACTGCAGAAGCTTGCTGATTTGGGCATCACATTGCTGTTGTTCATCGTTGGTCTGAAGCTAAATCTAAAGGTATTGATAAGGCCACAGGTGTGGTCTGTGACAGTACTGCATATTGCTATTATTGTTGCCCTGTTTGGCGTGGCTATCTTTGCCCTGGCACTGTTAAATGTGCCACTCTTCTCTGAATTAGACCTCAGGCTTTCGCTATTGATTGCCTTTGCATTAAGCTTCTCCAGTACTGTATTTGTGGTCAAGTCCCTGGAAGATAAAGGGGAGATGAAATCACTGCATGGACGGATCGCTATCGGCATCCTGGTTATGCAGGACATCGCCGCGGTGATTTTTCTGGCAGTATCAGCAGGTAAGATCCCTTCATCCTGGGCGGTACTGCTATTTCTACTGATTCCGCTACGTCCCCTGTTTCACCATTTATTGCAAAAAACAGGTCATGGTGAACTGTTAATACTATATGGCCTGGTCCTGGCATTGGGTGGAGCCGAGCTATTTGAACTGGGTGGTGTGAAGGACGATCTGGGTGCGCTCATCATGGGCGTGTTGATATCCACACACCC
>JAUVNZ010000045.1 GCA_030599435.1 Gammaproteobacteria bacterium
AGCCGTAGTGGAATACCAGCTGGGCGGCAAGGCGCGGGCGTTTTCTTCGCTGCCTGATGGTAAGCTAAAACCCAGTAAATAATATTTAAAACAAAGTTATAAGTAAGATTAATATAATTAGGTAATATACTGTTAAATATGAAAAAAGGACTATTTATTACGCTTGAGGGTGGTGAGGGTGCAGGCAAAAGCACCCAAATGACCTATGTAGAAGAATGTCTAAAAAAGGCGGGTAAAACAGTTCGTGTAACGCGGGAACCAGGTGGAACGGCGCTGAGCGAAACGATTCGCGAGTTGCTGCTGGATCACCGACAAATGGCCATGGATGCCGACACAGAGCTTTTACTGATGTTTGCTGCCCGTGCCCAACACATTGCTGAGCTTATACGTCCAACCCTTGATGCTGGGCAGTGGGTATTGTGTGATCGTTTTACTGATGCCACTTATGCCTATCAGGGCGGTGGACGAGGTATTGATCTCAAACGGATAGCACTATTGGAGGACTGGGTACAAGGTGAGTTACGTCCGGACTTAACGCTATTGCTGGATTTGCCCATTGAGGTCGGAATGTCCCGTGCCGGTGAGCGTGGTGAGCTGGATCGATTTGAGCGTGAACAGCAGGATTTTTTCGAACGCGTACGACGATCCTACCTGGAGTTGGCCGAACAGCAGCCAGGCCGCTATCGTATAATCGATGCGAGTCAGGATATAGTGCAGGTAAAGGCGCAGATTGATGCCGTTTTGGCGCCCATACTGGAGGAGGTTTAAGTGTCAGCACCATATCCCTGGCAGACAGACCTGTGGGAAAGTCTTCTCGACAGGATAAAAGCAGGTCATATGCCACATGCTTTACTGTTTGCTGGTGGACAGGGTTTTGGCAAATCCCAATTGGCTAATCGGCTGGCTCATACCTTGTTATGCCAGTCTCCGTCCGATAATGGGGTTCCTTGTGGAAATTGTCAGGCTTGTGATTTGTTGTCTGCAGGTACCCACCCTGATTTGAAGATTTTAGAGCCTGAAGAAGAGGGTAAGACCATTCCGGCAGCGACAGTACGAGCCGTGGCTGATTTTTTCGCCTTAAAGGGACAGTACGGTGGCCGGCAAATTGTAATTATTAACCCGGCCGAGGCGATGAATGTCTTTGGGGCTAATGGATTGCTAAAAACCCTGGAAGAACCGACCGCAGATGCTTTGATAATACTGGTGACCAGCCAGGCCTCTTTGTTATTACCCACTATCCGTAGCCGTTGCCAGCATGTGGTTTTCCCAAGGCCAGATGCAGCTATTAGCGTTAACTGGCTCAAAGATCATCTGGGTTCCAGTGCCGAAGCGACCACTCTTGCCCCTACTTTGCTGGATTTGGCCAATGGTGCTCCTCTGGAGGCCCTCAAATTGTTTGAAATGGGTGGTTTGGAGATACGTCAGGGACTGGCCGAGCAATGGCTACAGGTCGTAGAAGGCAGGGGAGATCCGCTTAAATGCGCGTCTAATTGGGCAGATTTGGGGCTTCCGCGGGCGGTAAACTGGCTTAATAGCTGGACTATGGACCTCATTCGACTCAAGTCAGGTGCAGATTCGGACGTTATTACTAATACTGATCTATTGCCTCAATTGCAAAAACTTGTTCAGAGGTTAGATTTGAGAAGGTTGTTTGGCCACCTGGAGCAGATAACAGAGTGTTCGCGCTGGGCTGGGGGGCAACTAAATGCCCAATTGGCGTTAGAAGATATTATGATCAACTGGGGCCGGCGAAACCGATGAGTCCTGGTCTGACTAACATTAAGAGAAGTCCTGAATAGGAACAAAATAAGACATGAGCGGTGATTTCAGACAAGGCGGAATTCTTTCTTTGGCCATCAAGGACAAAAGCTCTTTGTATGCAGCTTATATGCCTTTTGTAAAAAATGGCGGCTTGTTTATCCCCACCAATAAAAGTTACAGCATTGGCGATGAAGTTTTCATGTTGCTGACCTTGATGGAAGAGACGGAAAAACTGCCCGTTGCAGGCCAGATTGTCTGGGTAACACCGGCAGGCGCCCAGGGTGCTCGCATTGCTGGTATAGGGGTTCAGTTTAGTAATCAGGATAACGGTGCAGTGCGTAATAAAATCGAAACCTATCTTGCTGGTGCCTTAAAGTCAGATCGTCAGACTCATACTATGTAGTTTTTTTGATAACGCACAGATAAAGTGCGTACCTTAATTTCTCAGGCCTAATTTCCTCAGTTTATTTTTTATCCAGAGTGTTCTAACTAGAAGCGCTCTTATCGTAGCAATCTTAATTGTGTATCCTTAAAACCTATGAGCTCTTCTTCGCTTAATACCCCATTAGTTGATTCCCACTGTCATCTGGATCGTCTTGACTTAAATCCATGGGATGGAAAAATGAACGGTGCATTGAAAAGTGCGGCCGAGCAGGGCGTTGGACATTTTCTCTGTGTTTCGATTGATTTAGAACACTACCCCGATATTCTGGAAATAGCGCGTGAAAATGAATGTGTTTCCGTATCGGTGGGTGTGCATCCCAATGAATGTGATGGGCATGAACCAACAGCGAATGAACTTGTTGAACTGGCAGCTGATCCCGAAGTGGTAGCGATAGGCGAAACCGGCCTGGATTATTTTCGTAGCCAAAAAGATGAAAACGATGATCTTGAATGGCAGCGGGAGCGTTTTCGCACACACATCAATGCAGCAAAACGAACCAGTAAACCGCTTATTATCCATATGCGAGAAGCAACCGAAGATACTCTTCGGCTATTAAAAGAAGAGGGTGCTGATGAAGTGGGGGGTGTCATGCATTGTTTTGTTGAAAACTGGGACATTGCGCAGCGTGCACTGGATTTAAATTTTGATATCTCATTTTCAGGTATTGTTACTTTCAAGTCTGCGAAAGAACTTAAAGAAGTGGCTGCAAAAATGCCAGCAAACAGGATGTTGGTTGAAACCGACTCGCCTTACCTGGCTCCGGTTCCTTATCGCGGCAAACCGAATTACCCGGCTTATGTGCGAAATGTTGCGGAATGCATTGCAGAATTACGAGGGTTGCGCTGGGAAGAAGTTGCTGACATAACAACCGAAAATTTCTTTCGACGATTCACAACAGTCAAATCACCTATTACAGGTTAGTTCCCTGCTTGTCACGATTGGTATCACTATTGGTATCACGATGCAGTAGCGGCTATTTCTACAGCCTGATGTATTTTTTCTTTCGGCGTATAAAAATGTGGTGAAAATCTAATACCGCCACCTCGTTGTGCGCACATTACGCCTGATTCTGCAAGATGGTTGAACAGTTCTTCATTACTTAGAGAGCGATGACGAAAAGTTACGATGCCGCCATAGCGTCCTGGTGTATTGTCTGTTAAAAGTTCTAATTCGGGTCTTGCATCAATTTCATCAAATAAAGTTTGGGTATTGTCTAGCACCATTTTTTCTACATTGTCCATGCCAAATTCCTGTAACAAAGACAGGCTTGCAGATAATGCATGAATGCCAAGCATGTTAGGACTGCCACACTCAAACCTTTTAGCGCTGTCTGCTGGTTTCCAGTCTTGCTTGTTAAAATCCACGAACGCATCAGTCATGTGCCAGCCATACTGAAATAAACGTAGTTTATTGCGAAGTTCTGCACGGCAATAGAATAATGCTACACCCTCAGGTCCTAACATCCATTTGTGGCCATCCGCCATCACGAAATCAGCACGGATGGCCTGTGTATCAAACTGAACCGCACCAATGCTTTGTATAGCGTCGACGCAGAACAAAATATTATGGTCGCTGCAAAATTGTCCAATTTTTTCAAGGTTTAACTGAAATCCACTGCCGTACTGAATAGAACTAACAGTAATCAGTCGTGTATTTTCATCAGTTTGACTGAAGATGGCATCTTCTGGGCTATGTTGATTAGAGCTGTGTCGGCTGTGCATAGACGCTTGCCTGAGTTCTACGCCCTGGTCTTTTAACGCTTGCCAAACAACGCGGTTTGATGGGAATTCCTGGTCTGTGGTAACAATATTGTCACCGCTGTGCCAGTCAAGCCCAAAGGCCACAACTGACAAAGCTTCAGAAGTATTTTTCAATAAAGCAATATCATCGGATGATGGCGCATTGATCAACTGGCACATCATTTTTCGTAACTCAGACTCTACCTCAGTCCATCGCAAATAGTTTTTTGATCCCAGCAATGAATTCTCCTGAGCGAAATTTTTTACTGCTTCAGCAGTTCGATTTGGCCACGGGGCAATTGCTGCATGATTGAGGTAGAGAATATCGCTTGCGAGATAGAACTCAGATTGTATGAGATTTCTTAGAGGCTGGTTCATTTATAGTGACTTAATCTAGTGAGTATTATGAGACTGTAATTGAGCTTATAACGGAAACCCATAATGAAAATGAATGGATGCAACGATTATTAGTCATATGAATTGGAAAGGGTTACTATTTGCTGGAATTATACTAACAAATATGGAAAACAGTAGTATATAAAACGGATATTTCGACCTTTATATGAATAATTTAGATGACAAACTAATCGATCAAACCGACGAATTAATTAATAACGATAGTATTAATAGCGGCAGTATTAATAGCAACAGTATTGAAAACGATACCATCGACCATGGTGGCGTAGCTAATGTAGTTAGGATGGGTTTTACAGCGATCCTGGTGCTTGTAGTTTTGCTAGCTGCAATGAGTTTATATTTATTGATTGAATTTAATGCAAACCTTGAATCTATTGTTGTTGTACATAATAAAAAGACAGAATATGCATACGGTATGCGTGATGCCATAAGGAAAAGGGCTATCAGTATATATAGCATGTTAGCAACAGAAGATATATTTGAACGTGATGAAGAATTACAAAGATTCTATGAACATGCGGGGGAATTCAGAAAGAAACGTGAAAAGCTAATAGAGCTCGGTATAGATGAAAGTGAACGAGAAGTTCATGAAAACCTAATTTCGAGTGCTAGTAGGGCCCAGCCAACAAATAGGCGAACAGCCGAGCTCATCATGGCATATGCTTCCACTGACGTTATTCTCGCATCGGTTAAGGAAGGCCTTGCACTGCAGCGTGAATTATTAAATTTGTTGGACCAGTTGATTGATATTCAGAGCAACTACACCAATGAAGTGGTGCATAACAATAAGGAAAATTATCGTTATATATTGATCTTATTACTAATGCTTGGCTCCGTAGCATTAATAATTGGTGTTGTTATTGCCCGATCTGTAACCGCTAATGTAAGAATTAGAAGTTATGAACTCGGTCGAAAAAATGAAGAGCTGGCTTTGGCTTATAAACAGGCAGAAGAAGCAACACGAGCCAAGTCAACTTTTTTGGCAAACATGAGCCATGAAATAAGAACACCCATGAATGGGCTTCTTGGTATGTTGGATTTGATGAGAGACACGGATCTTTCTGCGGAACAAGAACACTTTGCCAATACAGCAGCTATTTCTGCAGGCGCTTTGCTTACTATTATTAATGACATATTAGATTTATCAAAAATTGAGTCTGGGAAGCTTGATTTTGAGCATGTTGATTTTGACGTAAGGAATGTCATTGAAGATGTTATTGCACTCCACGCAAAATCTGCACAGGAAAAAGGAGTTGAAATAATTGGTTATATTGAGGACGATATTCCTGAACGAGTGATTGGTGACCCAGACCGATTACGGCAGGTATTAAATAACCTGGTAAGCAACGCTGTTAAATTCACAAGCCAGGGAGAAATATATGTGAAAATGGAGCACGCTCTGGAAAATTATCAATTGATTCCTGACATGTACAAGTTTTGGGTAAGTGATACAGGGATAGGGATAAAGAAAGAGGCACAGAAAAAAATATTTGGGTCTTTTACACAAGCGGATGGATCTACAACCCGAAAATACGGTGGCACAGGACTTGGCTTAACGATAAGTAAACAGATAGTCAATCTTTTCGGTGGTAATATCGGAATTGAATCTGAACAAGGTGAGGGAAGTAAATTTTGGTTTACTGCGGTATTTGAAAAATCTGTATTAAGAAAGAAAAAAATTAGTAACACGTCCTTGAGTGGGTTAAGTGTATATATTAATAGCACCAATAATAAAGTACGCGACTCTTTAAAAGAATTAGTTAAGAGTTGGGGTTGTACGGTAAAATTACCAGAAGGACCGGGGAAAACACCAGATGCCGATGTGGCGATTATAGATTTGAGTGTTGTCATAGATAAAAAATTAACAAACCAAAAAGTTTTCCATCGAAAAGAAGCAAATGTTGACAAGGTAATTATTTTATTTCCAATCATTGAAAAATATAAAGCGCATGAGCTGAAAGGACTTAATATTATTGGAAGGGTGAGTCGGCCTGTTCGTCGAAATAATTTATTCGATATTTTAATTACAGCGACTGGTAAAGATAATCCACGCGATATTTTTGATATGTATGAAGGTGAAGGCTATATATCGAAACCGATAAAAAAATATAATATAAAAATATTATTGGTAGAGGACAATATGGTTAATCAACAGGTTATTGTAGCAACATTACAGAAATATGGCTGTTTGGTTGATGTTGCAAGCAACGGAGGGGAGGCCATCAATCGTTATAAAACAACTGACTATGATTTGATATTCATGGATTGCCAAATGCCAGTTGTTGATGGTTTTGAAGCGACAAAAATCATAAGAGAACATGAGAAGTCTAATGAAAAAAAACGTATTCCTATAGTCGCTTTAACAGCGAACACTTTAGAAACAGATCGAAAGTCATGTTTTGAAGCTGGTATGGATGATTTTATAATTAAGCCAATAAGATTAAGGATGTTACCAGAAATTTTTGATCGGTTTTCATTGGGTAATGAATACGATCCCGAAACAAAAATAACAAAATATGATATTCAGGACATACAAGAACATATTGATCTAACGATAGTAGATGAGTTAAAAAAATTACTTGATGCTGAACAGTTGCTTGATGTGACCAAACTATTTTTTGAACATGCCGAACATAGAATTACGGAGCTAAGAAAAGAAGTTAAAGAAAATAATCTTGAGGAAGTAGAATCAATCTCACACTCTCTAAAGGGCAGTAGCGCAAATATGGGCGCGATAATGTTAGCAAAGATGAGTAATGAAATAATGGAATCAGCCAAGTCTGGAATATTATCTGAAGCCACTAATGATAGTCTTACGAGTCTTGAGAATGAGTATGAAATTGTAAAGCAGTACTTTAAGAATCAGTGATTGGGAACCTGAAATTTAGCTTTAGCTGGCAAGAATAAACAGATAAGGAAGCTAAAAAAACGATAAAAAGAGAAAAATATTGCAATTAAACTGGTCATTTCTCTTTAATTTTCTTACTACAATCCACTAAATTCAGTGCTGTTTTCGGGTGGTAGAAGGGATGATTTCATGACTAATTTTGTTAATTTATTGCCCTATTTGCCAGCATATCCCTAGTTGATACCCCCAGGAATCCAATAAATTCCGCTTTAAAGCCGGTCTATCCTCTTGATAGACATCTCTTTTACCCCCATGTATCACACATTTCGTGGAATTGAGTTATAATGGGCGGTTTGGTGCATTCGCCCTTTCTGTGGGTTTAATTTTGGTGTGTAGGGGTAATACGACGTATATCTACACCTTGAATGTACTATAAAAAATGCGCTACGAATTTACTATGAATGAGCCTATACCTTCAATTCAGGTAGAGGCTCATTTTTGAGACTAATATTAGAAACCTTATAGAGAACACTTAGAGAACTGATCATGACTGACCTATCACACTATAGAAACATCGGTATTTTTGCCCACGTTGATGCCGGTAAAACCACTACTACAGAGCGCATCCTGAAGCTCACCGGGAAAATTCATAAGACAGGTGAAGTTCATGATGGTGAAGCCACCACTGACTTTATGGAGCAGGAAGCTGAGCGCGGTATTACCATTCAATCTGCAGCCACATCTTGCGTATGGAACGACCATCGCATGAACATTATTGATACCCCTGGACACGTGGATTTCACCATTGAAGTCTACCGTTCACTGAAGGTGCTTGATGGCGGTGTGGGTGTGTTTTGTGGATCAGGCGGTGTAGAGCCTCAGTCTGAAACCAACTGGCGTTATGCAAATGAATCAGAAGTTGCCCGTGTTATTTTTGTGAACAAGCTGGATCGTATCGGTGCTGATTTTTACCGTGTGGTAGAGCAGGTAGAAAAAGTACTGGGTGCAAATCCGATGGTCATGGTACTGCCCATCGGCATTGAGGACGATTTCAAAGGCGTTGTCGATTTGTTGTCCCGCAAAGCGTATATCTGGGATGAATCAGGACAACCTGAAAACTATACCGTTGAAGAGCCACCTGCTGACATGGCTGATGCTATTGAAGAATGGCGTGAAAAACTCATTGAGTTGGCCCTTGATCAAGATGATGATTTGATGGAACAATACCTGGAAGGCGAAGAGCCTTCTATGGAAGGTATTAAGAAGTGTATTCGTAAAGGCACCATTGCTCTGGACTTCTTTCCTACCTATTGCGGCTCTGCATTCAAAAATAAAGGCATCCAGTTGGTATTGGATGCCGTGGTGGATTACCTGCCGAGCCCTACTGAAGTTAAACCGCAACCTGAAACCGATGAAGAAGGCAACGAGACCGGTAATTTCGCAATCGTTGATGCTAACGGGCCAGTTCGTGCTTTGGCCTTCAAAATTATGGATGACCGCTTCGGCGCGCTGACTTTTACCCGTATCTATGCTGGTACAGTGAAGAAAGGTGATAGCCTTCTTAATACGTTTACCGGTAAGACAGAGCGTATTGGCCGCATAGTGGAAATGCATGCCGATGAAAGAATAGAGCTGGATTCATGTCAGGCAGGTGATATTGTGGCCTTTATCGGACTGAAAAATACCCAGACTGGCCACACTCTATGTGACCCCAAAAATCCAGCGACTCTGGAGCCTATGGTGTTCCCGGATCCGGTTATTTCTATTGCTGTATCACCCAAAGATAAGGGTGGTTCCGAGAAGATGGGTATAGCTATCGGCAAAATGATTCAGGAAGATCCTTCATTCCGAGTTGAGACAGACCAGGATAGTGGTGAAACCATCCTCAAGGGAATGGGTGAGCTGCATCTGGATATCAAGGTCGAC
>JAUVNZ010000341.1 GCA_030599435.1 Gammaproteobacteria bacterium
AAATTTTTCAGACCTTTATTATCTGATGCTTTTCATTTCAGGTAAACAAATAACTCATAAAAAATAATTAGGTATACTGTCCCCAGAACTACCAAATTGATTGTACTGGCATTTTATCGGTGATAGCATCTAAAAACTAAAATTCATAAAGGGAAATACTAATAATGAATATATTCAGCGCAACTCCACATAAAATAGCTAAAAAAACAGGCAGCAATTTTCTTTTCAGCTTAACCCTCATATATAGTCAGCTATCATTTTCCGCAGGCGGCGGCATTGTCACAGACGATACCTCATCCTTGCATGCCAAAGCCAAAAAAGAAACTTACTCGCCCTATGCACAGCGTGACTTTCCCGACAGACCACTCTGGGGGGATACCCATTTACATACCTCCATCTCATTTGATGCCGGCGCTTTTGGTGCCACTTTGCTGCCACCCGATGCTTACCGATTCGCCAAGGGTGAAGAAGTCATCTCATCCACCGGCCTGCCAGTTCGGTTATCCCGACCACTGGACTTTCTGGTGGTGGCCGACCACTCGGACAACATGGGCTTCTTTCCCGAATTACAGTCAGGTGCACCGTATGTAATGGCAAGTGAAAAAGGACGCAGATGGAACAAAATGATCAATGAAGGTGGCCAGGAAGGTGTAAAGGCCGCGGCGGAGATGATTGTTGATTTCTCGCAAGATAAATTTCCAGAAGAATTAACATCCTTGCCCGGCACAAGCATTTACCGCAATACCTGGGATGGCATCATCGATGCTGCCGAAGAAGCCAATGACCCGGGCCAGTTTACTGCCTTTATTGGCTATGAATGGACATCAATGATTAAGGGCAATAACTTACACCGCGTTGTGATGTACCGGGACGGCGGGGACCGCGCAAAACTTCTCGAACCTTACACTGCCACACCACCACTCGGCAGCACTAACCCTGTCGACCTATGGAAATGGATGGATAGATATGAAGAAAAAACAGCTGGCCAGGTTTTAGCCATCGCACATAACGGCAACCTGAGCAATGGCATAATGTTCCCGGAAACAAAATCCTTCGGCAAAAATATCAACAAGGAATATGCTGAAACTCGCGCACATCGAGAACGCCTTTATGAAGTCACTCAAATCAAAGGTGATGGTGAAACACATCCGTTTCTTTCTAAAAATGATGAGTTCGCCGACTACGAAACATGGGACCAGGGAAACCTTGACCTTAGCACCTTAAAGAAAAACGAGATGTTAAAAGGTGAGTATGCTCGCTCAGCCTTAAAAACAGGATTAGAACTGGAAGAAAAGCTGGGCACCAACCCTTACAAATTCGGCATGATTGGCTCTACCGACAGTCACACCGGTTTGGCCACCGCGCAAGAAGATAATTTTTTTGGTAAACACTCAGGTGGCGAACCAAATAAAGACCGTTACAAACACCCGATGGCTAAAGTCGGTGATAACGAATACAAAGGTTATGCACCTGTAGCATCAGGCTGGGCAGCGGTATGGGCTGAAGAAAATACCCGTGCATCTATTTTTGACGCGATGCAACGCAAGGAAACCTATGCGACTACCGGCAGCCGCATGGTGGTACGTTTCTTCGGCGGCTGGGATTTTGATAAAAACGATGCTAACGATAGACAACCTGCCAGAGCAGGTTATGCAAAAGGTGTTCCTATGGGTGGAGACCTGGCAGCAAAACCTGAAGGAAAGAAAGCCCCTTCATTCCTCGTCGCTGCAATGAAAGACTCTCTTAGCGGTAATCTTGATCGTATTCAAATTATAAAAGGCTGGATGGATACAAAAGGTGAGCTGCATGAAAAAGTTTATGATGTCGTCTGGTCTGATAATCGACAACCGGATGCCAAAGGAAAATTACCTTCTGTAGGCAACACTGTGGATGTAGCCAACGCAACATGGAGCAACACCATCGGTGAACCTGAACTGATTACCGTGTGGGAAGATCCTGACTTCGATGTAACACAAAGCGCTTTTTATTATGCGAGGGTGATCGAAATTCCAACGCCTCGCTGGACTGCTTATGAGGCTGAGCACTATAAGATCAAGATGCCGAAGGAAGTGCCTATGACGACTACGGAACGCGCTTATACTTCACCTATCTGGTACAACCCAAAGGGTTAATTTATAGAATAACTAACCTGGCAAACGGAGCGCTCAGTCGCTCCGTTTATTTTTTTATATAATGATCGTGCCTTATAATTCTTATTCTCAAAACGGAAACAACTTATATACCTGTCATCCCGACCAACGGGAGGAATATTAAATTACGTAAAATAATATCCCTCCCCTTGGTCGGGATGACAACATCGTATTATGAGACAACCATTTTAAAATTAGTAAAATAACCAAAAAACACACACATT